>JBATWJ010000350.1:0-3255 GCA_049672545.1 Burkholderiaceae bacterium | reverse complement strand
GAACCGGGCGGTGACCGATTTTGCGCGTCTGTACGCATCCGACTTCCAGCTGGCGCCGCTTGGCTGGCAGGGCACGCTGGCGCTGCTGGCGGTTGGCGCACTGCTCGGGCTGGGCGGCGCGATGCTGTCGGTACGGCGCCATCTCGGCCGCCTGGATGCCGCCGGCCGCTGAAGACGGCATCCTCTTTTCGCCGAATCGGCACATTGTTTGCCATAGCGCAAAGTGCTTTCGGTCTTCCCTGCAACACTGCGGCAGCCGCCCTGCCTGTACGTTACCGCCGATCGCCGCGACGGCGGGGAACTTCGTTTTAGCGCCTGATCTCGAAACGCAAAGACCGTTTCCCCGGCAAGGGACAAAGCAATAACAAAATCCGCTTTCATAGCTTTGAACTATATTGCTTGCCAACAGTCCAAATTAGCAGTTGAATCGGTAGAGTGCTAAAATCTTTGCCGACCTGATGGAAAAGCAAGTTTTCCATCCTTGCATCAAGAACTTAGGAGAAGCAATGAAAGCAAGCTCTGCCAAGGCTGCATTGGTTCCGGTAAATAATTCGGTGCTGGCGCTCGGTTTTTCGGGCGGGCTGGGCAATATCGACGCCTATATTTCCGCCGTCAACCGCCTGCCGATGCTGAGCCATGACGAAGAAGTGTCGCTGGCGCGCCGCCTGCGCGACAACAACGACCTGGGCGCCGCTCAGGAACTGGTGCTGTCGCATCTGCGGCTGGTGGTGTCGATCGCGCGCGGCTACTTGGGCTATGGCCTGCCGCACGCCGACCTGATCCAGGAAGGCAACATCGGCCTGATGAAGGCGGTCAAGCGCTTCGATCCCGATCAGGGCGTGCGGCTGGTGTCGTACGCGATGCACTGGATCAAGGCCGAAATGCACGAGTACATCCTGAAGAACTGGCGGCTGGTCAAGGTGGCGACCACCAAGGCGCAGCGCAAGCTGTTCTTCAACCTGCGCAGCCACAAGGAAGGGCTGGACACGATGACGCCGGCGCAGGTCGACGCATTGGCCGAGACCCTGAACGTCAAGCGCGAGGAAGTGATCGAGATGGAAACCCGGCTGACCGGGCGCGACATCGCGCTGGAAGCGCCGGCCGACGACGAGGACGACAAGTTCGCGCCGATCGGCTATCTGTCGACCGAATCCGAAGAACCGACCAGGGTGCTGGAAGCACAGCAGTACGACCGCCTGCAGTCGGAAGGGCTGGAAAACGCGCTGTCCAAGCTGGACGACCGTTCGCGCCGCATCGTCGAGGCGCGTTGGCTGGCCAATGACGACGGTTCCGGCGCCACGCTGCACGAACTGGCCGGCGAATTCGGCGTCTCGGCCGAGCGCATCCGCCAGATCGAGTCGGTGGCGCTGAAGAAAATGAAAGGTTCGCTGGCGGCCTACGCGGCATAACCGGGACGGCAGGCAGAAACGACAAAGGCGCTCCGCGGAGCGCCTTTTGTTTGGTCGTAGCCGGACCGAATTTGCCGCCAGCCAGCCGATTTTCCACATACTCCCAAAACACTATGCCTGAGCCGGGCATCAACCGGTCATTTTTTCCACATACTCCTGATCGAACAAAATAATCCCGTGATGCGTTGTTACGGCAGCAGCAGCTTCAGGTCGTGCGCGATCGGTTCCGGCCCCTGCCCGTGGCGCACGAACAGCCGGATGCGGCCCTGCGGATCGAACACGTAGCTGCCGGCGGTGTGGTCCATCGTGTAGCTGCCCGGCTCCTTGCCCGGCACCTTCTGGTAGAACACCTTGAATTCCTTGGCCACCTTCTCGGTCGCTTGCTGGTCGCCATACAGGCCGAGGAAGCGGGAATCGAAGGCCGGCACGTATTTCGACAGCAATTCCTGCGTGTCGCGCTCCGGGTCGAGCGTGACGAACAGCACCTGCACGCGGTCCGCCAGCGGCCCGAGCTGCTGCATCACGGCGGCCATCTCGGCCATCGTGGTCGGGCAGACGTCCGGGCATTGGGTATAGCCGAAGAACATCACCACCGCCTTGCCGCGGAAATCGGCCAGCGTGCGCGGCTGGCCGTGGTGGTCGGTCAGCGCGAAGTCGCGCGCGTAACCGAGGCCGGTGACGTCGGTGTTGGCGAATTGCGGTGCGCGTGCCTGGTCGGCGGCCTTGTCGCCGCAGGCGGCGAGCGCCAGCAGCGCGAACAGCAGCGCGAAAATGGTGCGTTTCATGGCGTCAGAATCTCAGGTAATGATCGAACAGCAGCGCCGCGAACAGCAGCGACAGGTAGACGATCGAGTAGGCGAAGGTTTTGCGGGCGATGCGGTCGCTGTAATGGCGGTAGATCTGCCACGCGTACCACAGGAAGATCGCGTCCAGCGCCAGCGCCGAGGCCAGGTAGATCAGCCCGCTCATGCCGACCGCGTACGGCATCAGGGTGGTCGCGGCCAGTGCGATGGTGTACAGCAGCACGTGGAACTGGGTGAATTCCAGCCCGTGCGTGACCGGCAGCATCGGCAGGCCGGACTTGGCGTAGTCATCGCGCCGGTACAGCGCCAGCGCCCAGAAGTGCGGCGGCGTCCAGATGAAGATGATCAGCACCAGCAGCCACGCCTGCATCGGCACGTCGTTGGCGATCGCCGCCCAGCCGAGCGCCGGCGGCATCGCGCCGGACAGGCCACCGATCACGATGTTCTGCGGCGTCGCCGGCTTCAGCAGCATGGTGTAGATCACCGCATAGCCGACGAAGGTGGCGAAGGTCAGCCACATGGTGAGCGGATTGACGAAGTTGTACAGCACCCACATGCCGGCGCCGCCGATCACGCCGGAAAACGCCAGCGTCTGCATCACCGTGATTTCGCCACGCGCCATCGGGCGCCGCGCGGTGCGCGCCATGCGCGAATCGATTTCGCGCTCGACCAGGCAATTGACCGCGAACGCCGCGCCGGCCAAGAGCCAGATGCCGATGGTGGCGGCGACCACGATCCGCCAGTCCGGCAACTCGGGCGTCGCCAGGAACATGCCGATCACCGCGCAAAACACCGCCAATTGCGTCACACGCGGCTTGGTCAGCGCCCAGTACTGCGCCAGGCGGTTGGGAGAAATGGTCAGGGTGCTCATGGATTGGAATTGCTCAGGCGGGCGCTGCCGAGCGCGCCGGCCGCGGCCGGCTGCGACACGGCCGCCGGCGAATATCGGGCTTTGTAGTTTAGCATGACCAGCAGCAGCACCAAGAGCGCGGCGCCGCCGTTATGCGCGACCGCGATCGCCAGCGGCCAGTTCAGGTACACGG
>JBATWJ010000349.1:0-4175 GCA_049672545.1 Burkholderiaceae bacterium | reverse complement strand
CCCCCCACGCCGCATTTTAAGGCCAACCGGCAAGGAGTTCAGGCCGCCAGCAATTCGCCGATCGCTTCGCGCGTATGGCTGACCGCCTCGTTGGCCGCCTGTTCGCCCAGCGCCACGCCCTCGGTATGGACGAAGGTGAGGTCGGTCAGGCCGATGAAGCCAAGCACCGCGCGCAGGTAGGTTTCGTGGAAATCCATCGCCTTGCCGGGGCCGGAACTGTAGACGCCGCCGCGCGAGGTGAACACGTACACCTTCTTGCCGGTCAGCAGGCCGACCGGGCCGGTGTCGGTGTACTTGAAGGTCAGGCCGGCGCGGGCGACATGGTCGATCCACGCCTTCAGGCCGGAGCTGATCGAAAAGTTGTACATCGGCGCACCGATCACGATCACGTCGGCTGCCTGCAATTCGGCCACCAGCTGTTCCGACAGCTGCGCGCTCGCGGCCTGTGCCGATGTGCGCTGCGGCGTCGGCGTGAAGAAGGCGCCGAGCGTCTGCTCGTCCAGATGCGGCACCGGCTGCGCCGCCAGGTCGCGCTCGACGATCGCGTGATCCGGGTGGGCGGCGCGCCACTGGTCGAGGAATTCGGCGCTCAGCTGGCGCGACAGCGAGCCTTCGTTGCGTACGCTGCTGTTGATGTGAAGAAGTGTGGTCATGGTCATTTCCTTTCGTCAAAGAACGGTTGAGGAAATGATAGGTCGCGCTTAATATCGATGGAAGGCACATAATTTAACTCATTATTATCCAATAAATCGATATGAGGGATCCCGGTAACCCGACCCTGGACCAGTTGCGCGTGTTCATCGCCGTCATCGACGCCGGCAGCTTTTCGCGCGCCGCGCGCCAACTGCATCGCACGCAATCGGTGGTCAGCTACACCATCGCCAACCTGGAGGCGCAATTGAACGTGGCGCTGTTCGACCGCGGCAAGCGGCGCCCGGAACTGACCGAGGCCGGCCGCATGCTGCTGGCCGACGCCCGCACCGTGGCACTGAAGGTCGATGCGATGCGCGCCCGCGCCAAGAGCCTGGCCGAAGGGCTGGAGGCGGAACTGGCGCTGGCGGTCGATGTGAACTTCCCGGCCTGCCGGCTGGTGACGATCCTCGATGCGTTCCAGCGCCAGTTCCCGAGCGTGGCGCTGCGGCTGCGGATCGAGGCGCTCGGCGGCGTGCTGCGGCTGGTGCTGGATCAGGAATGCCAGCTCGGCGTCAGCGGCTGGATCGTCGAGATGCCGGACGCGATCGAGCGGCGCCAGATCGGCCACGTGCGCCTGGTGCCGGTGGCGGCGCCCGGCCATCCGCTGGCGCAATATGCCGGCCCGATACCGACCGCGGTGCTGCGCGAACAGACCCAGCTGGTCCTGACCGACCGCACCACTCTTACCGCCGGGCGCGACTTCGGCGTGGTCGCCCTGCGCGACTGGCGGCTGGGCGATCTCGGCGCCAAGCATGCGCTGCTGGCGGCCGGACTCGGCTGGGGCCATCTGCCGGAACCGCTGGCACGCGACGACCTCGCCAGCGGCCGGCTGGTACGGCTGCAGCTGGAGGAACAGCCGGACACCCGCTTCCCGCTCTACCTGGTGCAGCGCATCGACAATCCGCCGGGCAGCGCCGGCCGCTGGCTGCAGCAGCAGTTTTCCTCGCAGCCGGCGAACCACGAGTTCGACTAGGAAATTATTCCGCCAGATCGGAAGTCCGCCAGCCGCTGAACCGTTCGCGCGTCAGGTGATCTCGTTACCGGATGGACTATCCAGTGCCGCCGCCTGCTCCAGCCAGCGCGCCACAACCGCCAGTTCGGCATCGGTGAAGCCGGCTTTCAAGTGGGTATTCAATTCTTGCAGCGCACCGTGCGCCTGCACGCTTGCCTCCTTTCCTGCCACGGTCAGGCCCAGGCGCGTCATGCGGCCATCGCGCTCGTCCCCGGTGCGCTCGATCAGGCCCGCCGCCTGCATCCGCTTGGACAGGTTGGTAACAGCCGCCGGCGCCACCTGCAAGGCAGCGGCAATCTCGCCAATCGTCGCATTGGGGTGCGATTGCAGGAAGAAAAACAGTGCTGCCTGGGCCGAACTGACCCCCTCCCAGGTTCCGGGGCGGGTTTCGACCCAGCGCTGTACCGCTTTCTGCGCGCGGTTGAGCAGAAAGACGAAGCGCGGATGGGAGCTGCGCCGCGTCATGCCGCGCCCTTGTGGCCGGCGCAATGCATCAGCAGCCAGTCGCCGACGCGCGGCCACAGGGTGTCGGCGCAGCGCTTGCGGAAAAATCCCATGTGGCCGACCGCCGGAACGCCGGCCTCGGCCGGCGCGATCTGCCGCCGATCGACGGTGGCGTTGACGAGCGGGTCCAGCAGCAGGGTGATGGCGCGCGGATTGGCCCAGGGATCATCGTCGAAACCCAGCACCAAGAGCGGCAGATCGACCCGTGCCGCGCGCTGCGCCGCCTGCATGGCCGGATCGTTGTAGAAGTAGCGCGGCATGCGGCTCCAGCGGCTCCACTGCAGCATGACCCCGCGCGGCAGATCCTCGCCCAGGCCCAGGCGCCGGCCGGGCATGTAACCGAACAGGCGGCACAAGACCGGCGCCAGAAGCCGCATCACGAGCCAGACGCGCAGGCGTTCCAGCGCGCCCCGTATGGTGCGCGTGACCCCGGCGTGTGAAGCCACCAGCACGGCGGCGCGCAACTCGCGCGTCGCCGAGGACAGCGCAATCGCATGGCCGCCGACGCTGTGGCCGACCGCCAGCAACGGCAGGCCCGGATAGCGCGCGGCCGCCCAGCGCGTTACGGCGCCGACGTCGTCTTCCATCCAGTCCGCCATCGATACCCGGGAGTCGCGCAGACGCGCGGGCCGCGACCGGCCGGTGCCGCGATAGTCGTAGACAAGCACGTGCAAGCCTCGCCCGCTGAGATACCTGGCGAAAGCGTAGTAATACTCTTGCACCACCGCGGTAGCCGGATGCAGCAGAACCACCGCCCTCGCCTGCTTGACCTCCCAAAGAGTCGCACCGATAGCGCTGCCGTCGGATACCGGGATATTCACAGACTTCATTCCGCCCCCTTCGTTTTATTTAACGTGTTAACTAAATTAGACGAGTGCGGCTGAAGTGTCAATATCTCCGGCTCCTGGAGCCATTCCGGCAGGCGGGGCAGGTTGCAGTAGAGATGATTGGTATGCGGAACAGGCGCGCCGACGAGTCGTGGCGAGCCATGGCGCGGCACCGCAACGCAGGGCGGCGCGGCAAGCGCCCCGATGCGGCGGCCCCGCCGGCCGGAACAGGTGCTAAGCGCGCGCCGCCAGGAATTTGCGCAGTCGCCGCACCGCTTCCTGGAGATTTTCCATCGAGGTCGCGTAGGAAATGCGCAGATACCGGCGCGCGGTGTGCGGGCCGAAATCCAGTCCCGGCACCAGCACCACGCCGGCCTGGTTCAGGATGTCCACCGAGAAGCGGTCGGCGTCGTCGGTGAAGCGGCTGCAGTCGGCGTAGACGTAGAAGGCGCCGTCCGGCGTCACCGGTACGTCGAAGCCCAGTTCGCGCAGCGCCGGCACCAGGTAGTCGCGGCGGCGGCGGAATTCTTCCTTGCGGCTTTCGTACAGCGCGATCGATTCCGGCAAAAAGCAGGCGACGCCGGCGTGCTGGGCAATCGCCGACGCGCAGATGAACAGGTTCTGCGCCAGCTTTTCCAGCACCGGCACCAGCGCATCCGGCGCCACCAGCCAGCCGAGGCGCCAGCCGGTCATGTTGAAGTACTTGGAAAAGCTGTTGATGACGATCACGTCGGAGCCCAGCGACAAGGCCGAGAACGGCGCCGCGTCGTAGGTCAGGCCCTGGTAGATCTCGTCGACGATCGTGAAGCCGCCGCGCTCGCGCACCGCGCCGACGATGTTCTCCAGCTCGCCGGCTTCGATCGAGGTACCGGTCGGGTTCGACGGCGACGCCAGCAGCACGCCGCGCGTAGCCGCGCCCCAGTGCTGGCGCACCATCGCCTCGGATAGCTGGAAGCGCTCGGCCGGGCCGCTGGCGATCATGCGCGCGCTGCCTTCGAAGGCGGCGACGAAATGGCGGTTGCACGGATAGGACGGGTCCGGCATCAGCACTTCGGTACCCGGCTGCACCAGCGCCGCGCAAGCCAGCAGCAGCGCCGCCGAGGCGCCGGCGGTGACGACGATCCGCTGCGGCGCGATCT
>JBATWJ010000348.1:0-2743 GCA_049672545.1 Burkholderiaceae bacterium | reverse complement strand
GTTGGTGATCGCCTCGCCGATCGCCATGCGGCCGGAGGCCGGCGCGTCGATCACCGCCAGCGGCGTGCGCTCGCCCATCGCCATCGCTTCGCCCAGGTGGCCGGAATAGCTCATCGCGGTGACCGCGCAATCGGCCACCGGCACCTGCCACGGCCCGACCATCTGGTCGCGCACCGACATGCCGCCGACGGTGCGGTCGCCGATCGTGATCAGGAAGGTCTTGTCGGCCACCGCCGGCAGCCGCAATACGCGCCGCGCGGCCTCTTCCAGTTCGATGCCGTCGAAGTCGAGCGGCGGCAGCGCGGTGGCCGCGCGCGCGGCGTCGCGCTGCATCTTCGGCGGCTTGCCGAGCAGGACTTCCATCGGCATGTCGACCGGGTAGTTGTCGTGCTCCGGATCGAACAGTTTCAGCTGGCGCTCTTCGGTGGCGCTGCCGACCACCGCGAACGGACAGCGTTCGCGCTGGCACAGGTATTCGAACAGCGGCAGGTCGCTTGGTGCGATCGCCAGCACGTAGCGTTCCTGCGATTCGTTGCTCCAGATTTCCTTCGGCGCCATGCCGGATTCTTCCAGCGGGATCTTGCGCAGATCGAACAGCGCGCCGCGCCCGGCGTCGTTGGTGATTTCCGGGAAGGCGTTCGACAATCCGCCGGCGCCGACGTCGTGGATCGACAGGATCGGGTTGCGCTCGCCCAGCGCCCAGCAGGCGTTGATCACTTCCTGCGCGCGCCGCTCCATTTCCGGGTTGCCGCGCTGCACCGAATCGAAGTCGAGGTCGGCGGTATTGCTGCCGGTTGCCATCGACGACGCCGCGCTGCCGCCCATGCCGATGCGCATGCCGGGGCCGCCCAGCTGCACCAGCAGGCTGCCGGCCGGCAGATCGTTCTTCCTGGTGTGCTGCGCCGAGATGTTGCCGAGGCCGCCGGCGATCATGATCGGCTTGTGATAGCCGTACACGGTGCCGCCGACGTTCTGCTCATAGGTGCGGAAATAGCCGCCCAGGTTGGGCCGGCCGAATTCGTTGTTGAAGGCGGCGCCGCCGAGCGGGCCGTCGATCATGATCTGCAGCGGCGAAGCGATCCGCTCCGGCTTGCCGTACGGCTTCGCATCGGCGTTCGCGCCGCCGGCGGTGACGTCGCCGGCGTGTTCCCACGGCTGGCGCGCATCCGGCAGCAGCAGGTTGGATACCGTAAAGCCGGTCAGTCCGGCCTTCGGCTTGGCGCCACGGCCGGTCGCGCCCTCGTCGCGGATTTCGCCGCCGGCGCCGGTGGAGGCGCCGGCGAACGGCGAGATCGCGGTCGGGTGGTTGTGGGTTTCGACCTTCATCAGGATGTGGGTCGGCTCTTCGCTTGCGCGATAAACGTTGCCGTCGGCGGCGCCGCGCGGATAGAAGCGCTCGACGGTGGCGCCCTCGATCACCGACGAATTGTCGCTGTAGGCGACGATCGTGCCCTTCGGCTGCAGCTTGTGGGTGTTGCGGATCATCGCGAACAGCGACAGCTCCTGCTTTTCGCCGTCGATGGTCCAGTCGGCATTGAAGATCTTGTGCCGGCAATGCTCGCTGTTGGCCTGCGCGAACATCATCAGTTCGACGTCGGTCGGATTGCGGCCGGCGCGCCCGAAGGCGTCGGCCAGGTAGTCGATCTCATCGTCCGACATCGCCAGGCCCAGCTCGGCATTGGCGCGCACCAACGCCGCGCGGCCGCCGCCCTGCACATCGACGAAGGCCAGCGGCTTGGCTTCCAGCTCGCGGAACAGCCCGGCGGCGTCGGCCGCATCGCGCAGCACGGTTTCGGTCATGCGGTCGTGCAGCAGGTCGGCCGCCGCCGCCAGCTGCGCGTCGTTCAATTTCTTGCTGCCGCCGAGCAGGCCGCTCTTCAACTGCAACCGGTAGACGATGCCGCGCTCGATGCGGTGGATCGCCCCCATGCCGCAGTTGTGGGCGATGTCGGTGGCCTTGCTGGCCCACGGCGAAATGGTGCCGAAGCGCGGGATCACCACCAGCTGCTCGCCGTCCTCGGCGCCGGCGAACGGTTCGCCGTAGGTCAGCAGCGCGCGCAGCCGGCCGAGCTCGTCGTCCGACAGCGCCGCGCTGGTATCGACGAAGTGATGAAAGCGCCCGGAGACGCCGACCACGACGGGCGCGACGGCTTGCAACCGGGACAACAATTGATTCGCGCGGAAAGCGGAAAGGGCGTTCGAGCCCGGCAGGATCAGCATGGTGGCGGAAGCGGTGAAGGCAGCGCGGCTGCCGGTGGAAACGATGGCGCGATTATACCGCGACGCAACATGCAACCGCCCTGCCCGGCCGCCTGCCCGGCCGGCGTCAATTGAAGAACGCGACCGCGTTGCCGACCTGCAGCTGAGTGCTGAAACGGTCGTAAAAACCGGTGGTACGGAATTCCTCCAGGCGCCGGTTCGGCACCACCACCGCGACCTTCCGCCGTTGCAATTGCTGCACGAATTCGGCGGTGCTCAGCATCTCCGCGTTGCCAGGCCGCAGCCGGTCGCCCCAGTACAGGTCGGCGCTTTCCGGCTCGATCACCGGCACCGGCTGGCGCAGGTAGAACGGCAGCGACGACAGTTCCTCGAAGCTGCGGTACAGGTAGACCTGCCGCTGCGGCTGTTCCTGCTGCAGGATATGCGCCAGCGGCCGTGTCGATACCTGCGGCTCCAGCGGCCCGATCGCCGCCGCCAGCAGCGCCGCGATCAGCGCCGGCAGCGCCAGATAGGCCAGAATGCC
>JBATWJ010000347.1:0-3653 GCA_049672545.1 Burkholderiaceae bacterium | reverse complement strand
CGGCGGTGGTCGCCGGCGGCACCGTCAGCTCCACCGTTCCGCCCAGCGTCGGCACCGGCACCGTCGCCCCCAGCACCGCTTCCCACGGCGCCAGCGGCAGGTCGCTGTAGAGATCGCGTCCGCTGACGCGGTACTGCGGGTGCGGCTGGATGTTCATCATGATGTACAGGTCGCCGTTCTTGCCACCGCCAACACCCCGCCCGCCCTTGCCGGCCAGCCGCAGCCGCTGGCCGTCCTGCAAGCCCTTCGGCACGCGCACCCGGAAGGTGCGCGGGATGCGGTGCTGCAGGCCGTTGGCATCATATTCCGGCACCGCCAGCGTGACGTCGACCTCGGCGCCCTGGTACACCTGTTCGAGCGTCACTTCGGTCCTGGCTTCGTAGTCTTCTCCGGCTCTTTTCAATGGTTCGCCCGCCCGTCTCCCGTGCCCGTGCCCCTGCCGCGCCGCCGCCATCGCCGCCAGCAGGTCGGCCAGGTCGACGTCGTCGAAGGCGGACGCCGATTGGTGGAACTGCTGCTGCCAGTCGGGCGGCGGTTCGAAGTTTTCGCCCGGCGCGCGGCGCCCGAGCTGATCGTATTCGGCGCGCTTTTCCGGATCCTTCAGCGTCGCGTAGGCTTCGGCGATTTCCTTGAAGCGCTCCTCCCCGGCCGGATCCTTGGAAACGTCCGGATGGTATTTGTGCGCCAGCTTGCGATAGGCCTGCTTGATCTGGGCCGCGCTGGCGTCGCGCTCGACGCCGAGGATCTGGTAGTAATCCTTGTATTTCATGGGCTCGCCGGAAAGGCGGGCACACGGCCGGCCTCCGGATCGCCCGGCGCCAGCTGGCCCGACGAATGTCTATTTCTTGTTCTGGTCGGCCTTCGGCGACGAGCCCTCAGCGGCCGAGGTCTGCGCCGACTGCGGCGACACCTGTTCGTTGTAGGCGCCGGACTTTTCGGTCGGCCGGCTTTCCAGTGCCGCCGATGGCACTTCCTTCGATGGCTCCTTCGACGCCTGCTCGGCCGTCAACGGCGTCGGCGTCACGGTGACGCCCTTGGCCTTCTGCGCGGCGATGTAGTCGGCCGCGATCCGGTCCTGCACCCGCGTCAGCGCTTCCTGCTGTTCCTTCGCTTCGGCCGCGGCCTGGGCTTTCTTCTGGGCTTCCTGCTGCTGCTGTTCCGGCGTCGGCGGCGGCAGCTTGGCACCAGCCGCGCCGGCGCCCGCCGCCAGCAGCAGCGCCACGATCAACCGTTTGCGTGCGACAAGCATCTCGTTCTCCTTTTCGATTCATCCGCAACAAGGTGCAGCCCGGCGATCCGTGCCGCCACCGCGGCGGCGGCACGGCGTATCGCATTTCGATTATGGGCTATCTTTTTGCCTTGTCGGTGCCGCCCAGTTCCTCCATCAACACTTCTTTGCGCTCCATCATCTGTTCACCCAACGCGACCGTATCGACCTTGGCTTTTTTAACCTTCGGAAACATTTCCTTTTCTTCCTCGGTCGCGTGATGCTCGATTTCCTCACCCAGCACCGTCACCTTGGCGTCGTACAGATCGTCACCCGGTTCCATGTCCTGCAACTGGTCGATCAGATCCTTGGCGCCGGCGTGCTCGACCAGCGCCTCGTCCATCATGTCGTCGTCCTTGATCGCCTTGCGGACCGCTGGATAGAAAATTTCCTCCTCAAGCATGCTGTGGACCGTGATTTCCAGGCAGATGGTGGTCGCCAGATCGCTCTTCTTGGCCTTGGTGCCGCCGTCCTTCAGTTTTTCGTAATCCTTGAACATCTTCAACACCCGCTTGTGGTCCGCGGTCAGCATGTCGATGGCGTCTTCGACCTTGGTCTTGGTAGCAGTCATAGGTTCTCCTGGAGTTGGAATACGGCGGCCGCCACGCGGCGCCGGTGCTGCAGTTGAAGCGTCGGCAACGCGCTTACCCTGCATCAGGAACGCGCCGCTGCAATTTGGAGTCTTGTGATTTGTTCAAGTTCCGACTCCGAATTACGCTTCGGCCGCTCGCGCGGTCCGCTAAACTTCTTGATATCGATGAAAGGGCGCGTCATGAAATGGGAAGGCAATCGCGAAAGCGAGAACATCGAGGACCGGCGCGGCGGCTTCGGCATCGGCGGCCGCTCGATCGGCATCGGTACCGTGGTGGTGGCACTGGTGGTGTCGTATTTCTTTGGCATCGATCCCGGCACCGTGCTGAGCCTGCTCGGCGGCGGCGGTGGCCCGGCGCCGGTGACGCAGCAGGCCGGGCCGCCGGCGCAGGACCCGGAAACGCGCTTCGTCGCCACCGTGCTGGCCGATACCGAGGACACCTGGAGCGCGCTGTTTCGCGCCAATGGCGCCAGCTACGTCGCCCCCCGGCTGGTGCTGTTCTCCGGCAGCACGCCGACTGCCTGCGGCACCGGCGATACTGCCACCGGACCGTTCTATTGCCCGGGCGACCAGAAGGTCTACCTCGACCTCGATTTCTTCCGCCTGATGCGGCAGCGCTTCCAGGTGTCCGGCGACTTCGCGCAGGCTTATGTGATCGCGCACGAAGTCGGGCATCACGTGCAGAATCTGATGGGGATCATGCAAAAGATCGACGCCGTACGCCGGCGCGCCACGCCGGCGCAGGCCAATGCGCTGTCGGTACGGCTGGAGCTGCAGGCCGACTGCTTCGCCGGCGTCTGGGCTTATCATGCGAATCAGGCGCGCAGCATCCTCGAAAGCGGCGACGTCGAACAGGCGCTGGACGCCGCCAGCAAGATCGGCGACGACGCGCTGCAAAAGCAGGCGCAGGGCTACGTGGTGCCGGACTCGTTCACGCACGGCAGCTCGGCGCAGCGGGTGCGCTGGTTCCAGCGCGGCATCGACAGCGGCCAGATCGCCGCCTGCGATACCTTCGAGGCGCGCCAGCTGTGATCGGCGCGCCACTCACGCTCATTTTTTTCTTCTTCGAACTCCGCAATGACCCACGACACGACCCTGCGCGCGCTGCGCGAATCGCTCGACGACCTGCGCTGCGAACGCATCGCACTGCCCGAATTCAACCGCCTGTGGCGCGCGCAAAGCGCGCTGCTGGCGGCGCTGCCGGCGCGCTATGCGCAGGTGATGGAAGACGTGCTGGGACGGCTGGAATCGTCGGCGCTGTTCGCCGAAGCCAGCTGCTCGTTCGACCAGCGCGACCTGCTGGACAATCTTGGCCTGTGGCTGGACAAGGCGCGCCAAGCCGCCGCCGGCGCGCCATGAAGCCGGCGACGCAGCGCTTCGTGCTGGCCGGCGAGCACGTCGAACTGAACCAGCTGCTGAAACTGACCGGCCTGTGCGCCAGCGGCGGCGCCGGCAAGGCGCTGGTCGCCAGCGGCGCGGTGCGCGTCGACGGCCGTACCGAGCTGCGCAAGACCTGCAAGATCCGCGCCGGACAGGTGGTGGAAGCCGAGGGCCAGCGCATCGAGGTCACCGCCGGCCCGCCCGGTACGCCATAATACCCATATGGGTATTTTCAAAACCATAGGCTCATATTCCGGCATACGCCTGTTTTTTGGCATACTCCCTTTTTTCCCAAAATAGCTCGATGGAATCCAGCATGGAAAGCCCGGCCTCGATCCGGCAGTTCTGGTTCGGCGACGATGCCGACGACCGCGTTACCAGCGAGCGCCAGGCGGCGCTGTGGTGGTCCAAGGA
>JBATWJ010000346.1:0-2072 GCA_049672545.1 Burkholderiaceae bacterium | reverse complement strand
GGCCTGGACGCCGCCACCAGTCTGCGGCTGCGCGTGGTGGTGGCGATTCCGACGGCCAGCGATGCACTGTCGCTGCGCAACGAGGCGCGCTTCCTGCAATTGATGCAGGCGGTGCCGACGCCCTTGGCGGTCAACGCCGAGGCGCTGCGGCAGGCCTACAGCGAATACCAGCAGCGCTCGGTGGCGCGCTCCGGCCTGCGCAAGATCTACCTGGTGACGCTGACGCTGACGCTGCTCTTGGCGATCTTCGGCGCGCTGGCCAGTGCCTTCCTGATCGCCACCGAGCTGGCGCGCCCGCTGCTGCTGCTGGCCGAAGGCACCAAGGCGGTGGCCGAAGGCAATCTGTCGCCGCGCCCGATCGTCAGCAGCGCCGACGAGCTCGGCACGCTGACGCAATCCTTCAACACCATGACGCGCCAGCTGTCGGACGCCCGCGCCGCCGTCGAAAAGAACCGGATGGCGCTGGAAAACGCCAAGGCTTACCTGGAGTCGGTGCTGGCCAACATGTCGGCCGGCGTGCTGGTGCTGGACGACGAATTCCGGCTGGTCACCGCCAACCAGTCGGTAGCGCGCATCCTGCAGAACGACATCACCCCGCACATCGGCGCACCGCTGGCGGCGATCGGCGCGCTGCACGGCTTTTCCGAGGCGGTCACCGCCGCCTTTTCCGAGCAGAGCGCGCGCTCGGCCGTCGCCAGCCGCGGCGACCGCCAGCACTGGCAACGCCAGATCGAGATCGCCCGCAGCGACGATGACGACATCGTGCTGCTGGCGCGCGGCACCCGGCTGCCGGTCGAGCGCGGGCTCGGCTACCTGGTGGTGTTCGACGACATCTCGGACGTGATTTCGGCGCAGCGCTCGATCGCCTGGGGCGAGGTGGCGCGCCGTCTGGCGCATGAAATCAAGAACCCGCTGACGCCGATCCAGCTGTCGGCCGAGCGGCTGCAGATGAAGCTGGAGGACAAGCTGGCGCCGGCCGACGCCGCCATGCTGTCCAAGGGCACCGCCACCATCGTCAACCAGGTGGCGGCGATGAAGCGCATGGTCGACGACTTCCGCGATTACGCCAAGACGCCGCCGGCGCAGTTGACGGCGCTCGACTTCAACGAGCTGATCGCCGAAATCCTCAACCTGTACCTGTCCGAGGTCGAACGCGGCGCGATCCGGCCCCATCTGGCGCCGGCGCTGCCGGCAATCCTCGGCGACGCCACCCAACTGCGACAGGTAGTCCATAATCTGCTGCAGAACGCGCAGGACGCGGTCGGCGAGCACGGCGATGGCAGCACGCCGCAAATCGACGTCGTCACCGAGGAAGTCCACTATCAGGACGCCGACGGCCACCGCCGGAGCGCGGTGCGGCTGACCATCAGCGACAATGGTCCCGGCTTCGCACCGAAGATCCTGGCGCGCGCGTTCGAACCCTACGTCACCTCGAAGCCGCGCGGCACCGGACTCGGGCTGGCGATGGTCAGGAAAATCGTCGAGGAACACGGCGGCCGCATCGACCTGCAGAACCGATCGGACGGGCATGGTGCAAAAGTGGCAATTTTGCTGTTAAAGTTGGCCCCTAACCCGTTATCAGTTTGACACATACGCGCCGGCCCGGCGATGCTGCCGGCAGAGGGGACGAATGGACAGAAGGAAGGTAGGCAGATGGCAAATATCCTGGTAGTCGACGACGAAATGGGCATCCGCGAACTGCTGTCGGAAATCCTGGGCGACGAAGGCCACGTGGTGACGACCGCCGAAAACGCCCAGCAGGCGCGCGAACGGCGCCAGGCGGCGACCCCCGACCTGGTGCTGCTCGACATCTGGATGCCGGACACCGACGGCGTCACGCTGCTGAAGGAATGGCAGCGCGACGGCATGCTGACGATGCCGGTCATCATGATGTCGGGCCACGCCACCATCGATACCGCGGTCGAGGCCACCCGCATCGGCGCCCTGAACTTCCTGGAAAAGCCGATCGCGCTGCAAAAGCTGCTGAAGGCGGTGCAGGAAGGCCTGACGCACAACCTGCCGCGTCCGGCGGCCGCCGCGCCGCTGGCGCCGCGCGCGGCGCAGACCGAAGC
>JBATWJ010000345.1:0-2173 GCA_049672545.1 Burkholderiaceae bacterium | reverse complement strand
ACCGCAGCATCGCCGCCACGCTGCCGGATGCCGACCATGCGGCCGCGCTGCTGGCGCTGGAAGCGCTCAATCCCGGCACGCGCGTCGGCGCTGCGCCGGACCGGCTGCCCTGAGGCCGCGTCATCCGGCCCGTTTATATACTCCGTAGGGCATTTTTGAAACCGCTCGTCATGCCTGCGGGAAGCGTGCTGTTTTGAGGCATACCCCCGTTTTTGAGATAAGCGCCGTACCTCCCTTTCCGACTCGCACGCCATGAATCCTCCGCATCAAGCCGCCGACTGGCGCGCCATCTGGCGCCTGATCAAACCGTACTGGGTGTCCGAGGAAAAATGGCGCGCGGCGCTGCTGCTGGCGTCGGTGGTCGCGCTGTCGCTCGGCATGGTGTACCTGAGCGTGCTGATCAACAGCTGGAACCGCGATTTCTACAATGCGCTGGAGAACCGCGACTTCGCGGCATTCTCGGCGCAGCTGTGGCGCTTTTCCTATCTGGCGTTCGCCTTCATCGCAGTGGCGATCTACAAGGTATACCTGACGCAGGCGCTGGAAATCCGCTGGCGCGCCTGGCTGACGCGGCGCTACATGGGCGACTGGCTGGCGCGCCAGGCCTATTACCGGATCGAGCAGGCGCGCAGCGCCGACAACCCGGACCAGCGCATCGCCGAAGACCTCGCCCTGTTGACTTCCGGCACGCTGTCGCTGTCGCTTGGCCTCTTGTCGAGCGTGGTGACGCTGGCGTCGTTCGCCGGCATCCTGTGGGGACTGTCGGGGCCGCTGTCGTTCGCATTGGCCGGCACGCAGTGGACGATTCCCGGCTACATGCTGTGGTTCGCGCTCGGCTATGCGCTGGTCGGCTCGGGACTGGTGTGGTGGGTCGGCAAGCCGCTGGTGCCGCAGAACTTCGCGCGCCAGCGCTTCGAGGCCGATTTCCGCTTCGGCCTGGTGCGCATCCGGGAAAACGCCGAGGCGGTGGCGCTGTACCGCGGCGAGCCGGAAGAACAGGCGCAGCTCGAAGGCCGCTTCGAGCGCATCCGCAAGAACTGGTGGGATATCATGATCACCACCAAGCGCCTGAACACGGCGTCCACCTTCTACGCGCAGTTCGCACTGATCTTCCCGTTCCTGGTCAGCGCGCCGCGCTATTTTTCCGGCGCCATCCAGCTCGGCGGGCTGATGCAGATCAGTTCCGCCTTCGGCCAGGTGCAGGAGGCGCTGTCGTGGTTCATCAACGCCTTCGATTCGCTGGCGGGCTGGAAGGCCAGCGCCAACCGGCTGGCGCAATTCCATGCCGCGCTGGACCAGGCGCGCGCGCTGGAAGGCGGCATCCGCGCCGAGCGCAACAACGTCGGCGCGATCCTGCTGCAGGACCTGGCGCTCGATCTGCCGGGCGGCCAGCGGTTGGCGGCGCCGTGGTCCGGCGCGATCCACCACGGCCAGCGCATCCTGGTCGAAGGGCCGTCCGGCTGCGGCAAGTCGACGCTGTTTCGCGCGATCGCCGGCATCTGGCCCTACGGCGCCGGCAGCATCGAGATCCCGAGCGTGGCGCGGCTGATGTTCGTGCCGCAGAAGAGCTATCTGCCGATCGGCACGCTGCGCGCCGCGCTCGCCTATCCGGCGGCGCCCGACGCCTACCCGGAGCGCGCGATCCGGCACTACCTGGAGTTGTGCCGGCTGCCGCATTTGATGGAGCGGCTGGACGAAACGGACAACTGGAGCAGCCGCCTGTCGCCCGGCGAGCAACAGCGGCTCGCCTTCGTGCGGGTGCTGCTGACGCGGCCGCAGATGGTGTTCCTGGACGAAGCCAGCAGCGCGCTGGACGGCGACACCGAACGTGCGATGTATCATCTGCTGCTGCAGGAATTGCCGCAGGCGGCGATCGTCAGCATCGCCCACCGCGCGGCGGTGGCCGGCTACCACCAGTACCGCTGGCGCTTCGTCGCCGACGGCCATGAGGAAGATGGCGTGGCCGGGGCGGCGCGGGCGGGCGGCTACCGCATCCGCGAATCCGCGCTGTCGGCCGTTTCCGCCTAGTTTTCCGCCCATCCGATCGTTGGCCGCCCCCCCCGGCGCGGCAAGCCCTTGACCGACGCGCCATGTCTGTTCCGTTCGCCACTCTTTCCCTGACCTTGCTGCTGCTGGCGCTGGCCGGCTGCGCGCTGCCGCCGGCATCCATGCC
>JBATWJ010000344.1:0-5497 GCA_049672545.1 Burkholderiaceae bacterium | reverse complement strand
CGGCTGCGCCGGCGCCTGCTGCCAGGGCACTGCAGGGAGGCAAGGCGGTAGCGGCGCCGGTGCGCACGTCGCCGCAGCCGGCGGTAGTGGCCGGCCGCGATGACTGGGAAGAGTTCTAGGAGGAATCTTCCTGTCAGGCTCCGGCGGCGGGAAGCGCTATTCCGGTGACGCATTGCGGTTCCGGCCATGGCGTGCAGCCGAGCCGGGCAGTGCGCGTCGGCCTCGAGCAATTCTGCCAAACTAAAGTTGCTTCGGTAGAGCTCAAGTCGGGGCGCCTGCCGGCCGTTACCCGAAGCGGGCAAGACGAGGACATCGGGCTTCGGGCCGGCGAGGAGGCAATATGGATGTCGCGCAGATGGGAATGACTATGTTACGCAAGGCCTTGCCCTGGACGTTCCTGCTTGCGCCGGCCGCGTTTGCCGGCCTTTTGGCCGCGATGCTGTCGTCTTGGCTCGGCGGTGAGACTATAGGCACCGTGGCCCAGGGGGCGATGGCCGGCGCTATCGGGGCGTTGACGGCGCTACTGCTCGGCCAGCGAAAAGGAGCCGATGGAGCCCGCTTCGGCCGTCGGATCGCGCAGCAGATCGATCACATCATGATTGGCGCCGCTGAAACCTCGTTTTTCGTCGACGACCTCAAAAAGAAGATCGGGCAGGATGTCGTCATCGCCAGCGACATCGCTGCCAGCGGCGAACAAAATGCCGCTGCCACCGAGCAGATCGCCGCGAATGCCGAACGCGCTGCCAAGGTGGCGCAGGAAGTGCGCAGCGAAAGTGTGACGGGCCGTGCCCAGGTGGACCGCGGCCTGAGTCAGATCGACGATGCCCGCCAGGATGCGCAGACGGCATCGCGCACGATGGCACACTTGCAGGAAAAGGCCCGGCATATCCACGGCATTACCGAAACCATCAATGAAATCGCCGCCCGCACCAATCTGTTGGCGCTGAATGCGGCGATCGAGGCGGCGCGTGCCGGCGAGCACGGGCGCGGCTTCGCGGTGGTGGCGGGCGAGGTCCGGCAGTTGGCGCAGCGCACCAAGAGTGCCACCGACGACATCGGCGACATGGTGCGCGAGATCAACGAGGAAGCCGAACTGGCTGCGGAAGGCATGGCAGCGCTGACCGGCAAGGTGGCCGAAGCGGCGCAGAACGCCGGGCAGGTGCATGGCATCCTGGAAAACATCGAGCGCGCGGCGGCGGTGTCGGAAGGCGCGATCGAGCAGATCGCGCATGCCGCGCGCGAACATGTGCGCATAGCGCGCGAGATCGCCGACGGAACGCTCGGCATCCGCGACGGCATGTTGCGCACCGATGCCGACCTGCCGCGCGCCGCCGCTTCCGCGGCAGTGCTGTCGCAGCGGGCGGAAGAGGTATTTGGCGCGATCGCCGAATTCAATATCCCGACTGCGCATGACGCAATCCGCAGCGCGGCGCAAGCGGGGGCAGCGGAGGTTGCACGGATCTTCAGCGAGGCGATCCGTACCGGCCAGATCAGCGAGGAAGCCCTGTTCGACCGCAGCTATACGCCAATCCCGAACACCAATCCGCAAAAGCACTCGACCCGCTTCGACCGCTTCACCGATCGGGTATTGCCTGCGCTGCAGGACGGCCTGCTGGCGAAGATGCCGCAATTGGCCTATGCCGGCGCGGTCGACAACAACGGCTATTTTCCGACCCACAACCGGAAGTTTTCGCAGCCGCTGACCGGCAGCTATGAGGTCGACTTGGTGAACAACCGCACCAAGCGCATCTTCGACGACCGCACCGGCCGCCGCTGCGGCGCGCATACCAAGCCATTTCTGCTGCAGACCTACAAGCGCGATACCGGCGAGGTGATGCACGACCTGTCGGTGCCGATCTACGTTGGCGGCCGGCATTGGGGCGGCTTTCGGGTCGGATACCGCTCCACGGTGGCGGACAAGTCCGCGGCCGCCGCTGCCGGCGGCCAGCAAAAATTGCCGGATATGGCGCCCAAGCAGGCATGAAAAACGCAGACCGCAGGCATCAGATGGCCGACAATGGCGACCCGCGGGATAGTCCCGTACTGCATTTGACAGGAAGAACAGAAGATTGAACGCAGCAGTACGCAACAAATCCGACGGCATCAAGGAATTCGAGTTCACCCAGCGCGATTTCGAGCGGGTGCGCAGCCTGATCCACCGTCATGCCGGCATCGCGCTGGCGCCCAGCAAGCAGGAAATGGTCTACAGCCGCCTGGCACGGCGCCTGCGCGCGACCGGCATTACCTCGTTTGCAGCCTACCTGGACGCGCTGGAGGGCGCCGGTGGCGACAGCGAACAGGAAGCCTTCGTCAACGCGTTGACTACCAACCTGACCTCGTTTTTTCGCGAAGCGCATCATTTCCCGATCCTGGCCGACCACCTGCGGCACTTGCGCGAGCCGGCGTCGATCTGGTGCTGCGCCAGCTCCACCGGCGAAGAACCGTATTCGATCGCGATGACTTTGTGCGAAACGTATGGGACACTGACGCCGCCGGCCCGCATCCTGGCGACCGACATCGATACCCACGTGCTGGCGACCGCCGAGCGCGGCGTCTACCCGATGGAGCGCATCGAGAAACTGTCGCCGGAACGGCGCAAGCGTTTTTTCCTGAAGGGGACAGGGGCGCAGAACGGACTGGTCCGGGTGCGCCCGGAGCTCGGCAAGCTGATCACTTTCCGGCCATTGAACCTGCTGGCCGACCGGTGGCAGATTTCCGAGCCTTTCGATGCCCTTTTTTGCCGCAACGTGATGATTTATTTCGACAAGCCGACGCAGGCCAGGATCCTGTCCCGCTTCGCGCCGCTGATGAAACCGCATGGCCTGCTGTTCGCCGGCCATTCGGAAAATTTTTCCTACGTGACGAACGCCTTCCGGCTGCGCGCCAAGACCGTCTACGAGCTGGCCGCCGGGGCGGTGCCGGCGGCGCGCCCGGATGGGACGGGTGGGGCGTGATGAGCCAAGGGATCGAGGAAGAATTCGCCGACAACGTCTATTACGATCGTACCTTCGATCGCGACGCGGCCAAGATCCTGCCGGGTGAGTACTATTTCACCTGCAAGGACATGATGATCGTCACCGTGCTCGGCTCCTGCGTGGCGGCCTGCATCCGCGACGGCATCACGGGTATCGGCGGCATGAACCATTTCATGCTGCCTTACGGCGGCGGCGACGCCGACAGCCCGGTGTCGGCATCGATGCGTTACGGCACCTACGCGATGGAAGTGCTGATCAACGAGCTGCTGAAGGCCGGCGCGCGGCGCGAAAACCTGGAAGCCAAGGTGTTCGGCGGCGGCAACGTGCTGGCCGGCTTCGCGTCGATGAACGTCGGCGAGCGCAACGCGTCGTTCGTGCGCGAATACCTGCGTGTCGAGAACATCCGCGTGCTGGCGGAGGACCTGAACGACGTCTATCCGCGCAAGGTGTATTTCTTTCCGCGCACCGGCCGCGTGCTGGTGAAGAAACTCAAGCAGCTGCACAACAACACGCTGGTCAACCGCGAACAGGATTACGCCAACCGTCTGCAGAGCGCGCGGGTGACGGGCGCGGTCGAACTGTTCTGAGCGGTGGCCGCGCGTATGTCGTTTTCAAAAAGAACAATGTCATGAAAATCAAGGTTTTGATCGTCGACGATTCGGCGCTGATCCGCAGCGTCATGAACGAAATCATCGGCAGCCAGCCGGACATGGAAGTGGTCGGCATCGCCCCCGATCCGCTGGTGGCGCGCGACCTGATCAAGCGCACCAACCCGGACGTGCTGACGCTGGACGTCGAAATGCCGAAGATGGATGGGCTCGATTTCCTGGAGCGGCTGATGCGGCTGCGGCCGATGCCGGTGCTGATGGTGTCGTCGCTGACCGAGCGCGGCTCGGAAATCACGCTGCGCGCGCTGGAGCTGGGCGCGGTCGATTTCGTCACCAAGCCCAAGCTGTCGATCCAGAGCGGCATGCGCGACTACGCCGACATGATCGCCGACAAGATCCGGATCGCCGCCCGCGCCCAGCTGCGCGCGCGCGCGCCGGCGCCGGCGGCCGGGGTCGGCAGTCACCTGCCGCTGGTCAGCAATCCGCTGACCAGCAGCGAAAAGCTGATCGTGATCGGCGCTTCCACCGGCGGCACCGAGGCGATCAAGAACTTCCTGATGCAGATGCCGTCCGACAGCCCCGGCATCTTGATCACCCAGCACATGCCGGAAGGCTTCACGCGTTCGTTCGCGCGCCGGCTCGACAGCCTGTGCAAGATCGCGGTCAGCGAGGCGGCTGGCGACGAGCGCATCCTGCCCGGGCATGCCTATATCGCCCCCGGCAACGCCCACCTGCTGCTGGTGCGCAGCGGCGCCAACTACATGACCAAGCTCGACGCCGGCCCGCCGGTCAACCGGCATCGGCCTTCGGTCGACGTGCTGTTCGATTCGGTCGCGAGTTGCGCCGGCAAGAACGCGGTCGGCGTGATCCTGACCGGCATGGGCAAGGACGGTGCGCAGGGCATGCTGAAAATGAAGGAGGCGGGCGCCTGCAATTTCGCCCAGGACGAGGCCAGCTGCGTGGTGTTCGGCATGCCGCGCGAAGCGATCGCGGTCGGCGCCGTCCAGCATGTCGGCGCGCTGCAGGATCTGCCGGGCATGGTGCTTGATTATCTTGCCGCGCACAGCAGCCGCTCGCTCCGGGTTTAGCGCAATCTGGGTGATAATAGGCGCGCACGATCATTTCGCCGTTCCATGGCCGCCGGCATGCCGGTTCGTCGAACGAGTTTCATGCATCAATGGAGTCATTCATGGCGGGACCCAATACCAAATTTTTAGTGGTTGACGATTTTTCAACGATGCGCCGCATCGTCCGGAATCTGCTCAAGGAATTGGGCTACACCAACGTGGATGAAGCCGAAGACGGCGCAATGGCGCTGTCCAAACTGCGCTCCGAGCATTTCGATTTTGTCATCTCGGACTGGAACATGCCGGTGATGGACGGCCTGACCATGCTGCAGACGATCCGCGCCGACGCCGCGCTGTCCAAGCTGCCGGTACTGATGGTGACGGCCGAGGCCAAGAAGGAAAACATCATCGCCGCCGCCCAGGCGGGTGCCAGCGGCTACGTGGTCAAGCCGTTCACCGCCGCCACGCTGGATGAAAAGCTGGCGAAGATTTTTGAAAAACTGGAAAAGGCCGGCTGACACCGCGCCGCCCCAGCCACCCCCGAACGACCAACGCGCCGAACCGCACCATGCCCAACGCCGATTTCCTGGTCCGTGAACCTCTGCTCGACCCCAAACAACAGGTGCTCGGCTACGAGCTGGGCTGGCAGCACGCCGGCAGCGAGCCCGGCCAGCCGGACGAGGCGGCGGCGCTGGCGCTGGCCGAACTGGTCGCCGGCCAGCTCAACGATGAGGAAGCCGGCTGGCTGATGGGCGGCAGCCTGCTGTTCCTGCCGGCACCGCCGGCTCTGTTGACGGCGCCGGTGCTGCAGGCGCTGCCGCCGCGCCACACGGTACTGGTGCTGATG
>JBATWJ010000343.1:0-28695 GCA_049672545.1 Burkholderiaceae bacterium | reverse complement strand
GGTGCCGGCAGCCCCGGCCGAGGCACCGAAGGCGGCCGCTCCCGCGGCGCCGGCCGATCAGTCGAGCCAGATCCCGAAATGAGCATTTTCAGAGGGAAAACGACCGGTTTGCGCGTTGAACAAGGGCACTAAAAAGAGTAAAATACGCAGGTTGTGCCGACGTGGTGGAATTGGTAGACACGCTATCTTGAGGGGGTAGTGGCGAAAGCTGTGCGAGTTCGAGTCTCGCCGTCGGCACCAGATGAACCCTCTATAATAAAAAATATGAAACGGAGCCAGCGAAGGGGATGCCTAAGCTGGCTTTTTATTGACGGAATCTGCGAGTGGAGCGGCGCATGCGGCTCTTCCTCCAGGCGTAAATTCCAATTCCCGTTGGGCGTCGAATCGTGAACCTCGAAGACTATTTCCCCATCCTGCTGTTCATCCTGATCGGTATCGCGGTCGGCGTGGTGCCGCAGATTCTCGGGCGCGTTGCGGCGCCGTACCGGCCGGACGTGCAAAAAAATTCGCCGTATGAGTGCGGCTTCGAGGCATTCGAGGATGCGCGCATGAAGTTCGACATCCGCTATTACCTGATTGCCATCCTGTTCATCCTGTTTGATCTGGAAACCGCCTTCTTCTTTCCCTGGGGAGCCGCGATGCAGGATCTCGGCTGGAACGGCTTCGTCATCATGTTGCTGTTCATCGCCGAACTGGTGGTCGGATTCTGGTACCTCTGGAAGAGGGGAGCCCTGGATTGGGAGTAAATCATGGCGATTGAAGGCGTTTTGAATGAGGGTTTTGTCACCACCACCGCGGACAAGCTGATCAACTGGACCCGCACCGGCTCGCTGTGGCCGATGACCTTCGGTCTGGCTTGCTGCGCGGTCGAGATGATGCACGCCGGCGCGGCGCGCTACGACATGGACCGTTTCGGTGTCGTGTTCCGGCCGTCGCCGCGTCAGTCCGACGTGATGATCGTGGCCGGCACGCTGTGCAACAAGATGGCGCCGGCCCTGCGCAAGGTGTATGACCAGATGGCCGAGCCGCGCTGGGTGATCTCGATGGGCTCCTGCGCCAACGGCGGCGGCTATTACCACTATTCGTATTCGGTGGTGCGCGGCTGCGACCGCATCGTGCCGGTGGACATCTATGTGCCCGGCTGCCCGCCCACCGCGGAAGCGCTGCTGTACGGAATCATGCAGCTGCAGAACAAGATCCGGCGCACCAATACCATCGCGCGCTGAGGATACGCATGACGACCAAACTCGAAACCCTGGAAGCCGCCCTGCGCATCGCGCTCGGCGACGATCTGCAGGAACTGACCATCGCCCTCGGCGAAGTGACCGTGGTGGTCAAGGCCGCCGCCTATCATGCTTCGATGCGCACGCTGCGCGACCATGCCGATTTGCGCTTCGAGCAGTTGATCGACCTGTGCGGCGTCGACTATTCATCGTACGGGGAAGGCGCTTGGAATGGTCCGCGTTTCGCCGTGGTCAACCATTTGCTGTCGCTGACGCACAACTGGCGCGTGCGCGTGCGCGTGTTCGCCCCGGACGACGACGTGCCGCAGCTGCCGTCGGTGGCCGACCTGTGGTCGGCGGCCAACTGGTACGAACGTGAGGCTTTCGATTTCTACGGCATCCTGTTCGCCGGCCACAGCGATCTGCGCCGCATCCTGACCGACTACGGCTTCATCGGCCACCCGTTCCGCAAGGATTTCCCGGTTTCCGGCTATGTCGAGATGCGTTACGACCCGGAGCAGAAACGCGTGATTTATCAGCCCGTGACGATCGAGCCGCGCGAGATCGTTCCGCGTGTGATTCGCGAAGAGCACTACGGGGTCAAATAATGGCAGAGATCAAGAATTACACGCTGAACTTCGGTCCGCAGCACCCGGCGGCGCACGGCGTCCTGCGGCTGGTGCTGGAACTTGACGGCGAAATCATCCAGCGCGCCGATCCGCATATCGGATTGCTGCACCGGGCCACCGAAAAGCTGGCCGAGCAAAAGACCTATCTGCAGTCGGTGCCGTACATGGATCGTCTTGACTACGTGTCGATGATGTGTAATGAGCACGGCTACGTGATGGCGATCGAGAAGCTGCTCGGCATCGAAGTGCCGCTGCGCGCGCAGTACATCCGCGTGATGTTCGACGAAATCACGCGCCTGCTGAATCATCTGATGTGGCTCGGCGCGCATGCGCTCGACGTCGGCGCAATGGGCGTGTTCCTGTACGCCTTCCGCGAGCGCGAAGATCTGATGGACTGCTACGAGGCGGTGTCCGGCGCCCGCATGCACGCCGCCTATTACCGTCCGGGTGGTGTCTACCGCGATCTGCCGGACACGATGCCGCAGTACAAGGCGTCGGTGGTGCGCAACGACAAGGCGATCCGGCAACTGAATGAAAACCGGCAGGGTTCGCTGCTGGATTTCATCGAGGATTTCACCAGCCGCTTCCCGACCTATGTCGACGAATACGAAACCTTGTTGACCGACAACCGCATCTGGAAGCAGCGCTTGGTCGGCATCGGCGTGGTGTCGCCGGAACGCGCCAAGGCGATGGGCTTCACCGGCGCCATGCTGCGCGGTTCCGGCGTCGAATGGGACCTGCGCAAGACCCAGCCGTACGAAGTGTACGATCTGCTTGATTTCGACATCCCGGTCGGCGTCAACGGCGACTGCTATGACCGCTATCTGGTACGGGTCGAGGAGATGCGGCAGTCGAACCGCATCATCAAGCAGTGCATCGAATGGCTGCGCAACAATCCCGGCCCGGTGATGATCGACAATCACAAGATCGCGCCGCCGTCGCGGGTCGACATGAAATCCAACATGGAAGAGTTGATCCATCACTTCAAGCTGTTTACCGAAGGTTTCCACGTGCCACCGGGCGAAGCGTATGCGGCGGTGGAGCATCCGAAAGGCGAGTTCGGCATCTACATCATCTCGGATGGCGCCAACAAGCCCTATCGCCTGAAAATCCGCGCGCCGGGTTTTGCGCACCTGCAGAGTCTGGATGAAATGGCCAGAGGCCACATGATTTCCGATGCGGTCGCGATCATCGGCACGCAGGACATCGTGTTCGGCGAAATCGACAGATAGGTTGAGCGCGCAGGCGTAACCACATTCGAGGCAAACACAATGCTGTTATCGGAACAGGCGTATCAAAAAATCGATCGCGAGCTGGGCAAGTTCCCCGCCGACCAGAAGCAGTCGGCGGTGATGTCGGCGCTGGCGATCGCGCAGGACGAAGCCGGCTGGCTGTCGCCGGAAGTGATGCAGGAAATCGCCGACTATCTCGGCATGCCGGCGATCGCAGTCCAGGAGGTCGCGACCTTCTACAACATGTACAACCTGAAGCCGATCGGCAAGCACAAGATCACCGTCTGCACCAACTTGCCGTGCGCGCTGTCGGGCAGTGACCGTGCGGCCGAATACCTGAAGCAGACGCTCGGCATCGACTTTCACGAAACCAGCGCCGACGGCCAGTTCACGCTGCTGGAGGGCGAATGCATGGGCGCCTGCGGTGATGCGCCGGTGCTGCTCGTCAACAACAAACGCATGTGCAGCTTCATGTCGAACGAAAAGATCGATGCACTGATCGGCGAATTGCGCGGAGAGGCTAGCAAATGACCAGTCTCCACGATCGCCATATCAAGCCCCTGATCCTGGCCGGCCTCGATGGCAGCAACTGGCATCTGGCCGACTACGTCAAGCGCGGCGGCTATGAAAGCCTGCGCCGGATCCTGACCGAGAAAATGCCGCCGGAGCAGGTGATCGCCGAATTGAAGACGTCGTCGTTGCGCGGGCGCGGTGGTGCCGGCTTTCCGACCGGCCTCAAGTGGAGCTTCATGCCGCGTCAGTTTCCAGGCCAGAAATACCTGGTGTGCAATACCGATGAAGGCGAACCCGGCACCTTCAAGGACCGTGACATCATTCGCTATAACCCGCACGCGCTGATCGAAGGCATGGCGATCGGCGCCTATGCGATGGGCATCACGGTCGGCTATAACTACATCCATGGCGAGATCTGGGCCGAGTACCAGCGTTTCGAGGAGGCGCTGGAAGAGGCGCGCGCAGCCGGCTTTCTCGGCGACCGCATCATGGGCAGCGAATTCAGTTTTCAGCTGCACGCCTTCCACGGCTATGGCGCCTATATCTGCGGCGAGGAAACCGCGCTGCTGGAATCGCTGGAAGGGAAGAAGGGGCAGCCGCGCTTCAAGCCGCCGTTCCCGGCCAGTTTCGGCCTGTATGGCAAGCCGACCACGATCAACAATACCGAAACCTTCGCTGCGGTGCCGTTCATCTTCAAGATCGGTGCCGAAGCCTATGCCGGCCTCGGCAAACCGAACAACGGCGGTACCAAGATCTTTTCGATTTCCGGCGACGTCGCCCGTCCCGGCAATTACGAAGTCCCGCTCGGCACGCCGTTCGCGACGCTTCTGGAGCTGGCCGGCGGCATGCGTGACGGCAAGAAGATCAAGGCGGTGATCCCGGGCGGCTCGTCGGCGCCGGTAATCCGCGGCGAAGTGATGATGGATACCGATCTCGACTACGATTCGATCGCCAAGGCGGGCTCGATGCTCGGTTCCGGCGCCGTGATCGTGATGGATGAAACGCGCTGCATGGTCCGTTCGCTGATGCGCTTGTCGTACTTTTATTACGAGGAATCCTGCGGCCAGTGCACGCCGTGCCGCGAAGGCACCGGCTGGATGTACCGCGTGGTGCACCGGATCGAGCACGGCCTGGGCCGATATGAAGACCTCGACCTGCTCAACTCGGTCGCCGATAACATCCAGGGCCGCACCATTTGCGCGCTGGGCGATGCAGCAGCGATGCCGGTGCGTGCCTTCATCAAGAACTACCGGGAAGAGTTCGAACACCACATCGAGCACAAGCGCTGCCTGGTACCGGCTTACGTATGAAATTCCTTCCCGCGGACGCGGGAAACTAGGAGGGCGGGAATAGTCGGCGGAAGCCGGAATCCCTTCCCGTCCCGGCTCTCCCTCTGAACGGGCGGGCATGGAGTGAGAAACAAGACCATGATCGAAATCGAAATAGACGGCAAGAAAGTCGAAGTGCAGGAAGGCAGCATGGTGATGGATGCCGCCAACAAGCTCGGCACCTATATTCCGCATTTCTGCTATCACAAGAAGCTGTCGATCGCGGCCAACTGCCGCATGTGCCTGGTCGAGGTGGAAAAGGCGCCGAAGCCGCTGCCGGCTTGCGCCACCCCGGTGTCGGCCGGCATGGTGGTGCGTACCGCCAGCGACAAGGCGATCACTGCCCAAAAGGGCGTGATGGAGTTCCTGCTGATCAATCATCCGCTCGATTGCCCGATCTGCGACCAGGGCGGCGAATGCCAGCTGCAGGATCTGGCGGTCGGCTACGGCAAATCGGCTTCCCGCTATACCGAGCAAAAGCGCGTCGTGGTGCCGAAGGATGGCAGTGCGCTGGTATCGATGCAGGAAATGACGCGCTGTATCCACTGCACCCGCTGCGTGCGCTTCGGCCAGGAGATCGGCGGCGTGATGGAGCTCGGCATGCTGGGCCGTGGCGAGCATGCGCAGATCACCGCCTTCGTCGGCAAGGCGATCGATTCCGAACTGTCGGGCAACATGATCGATCTGTGCCCGGTCGGCGCGCTGACTTCGCGACCGTTCCGCTACAGTGCCCGTACCTGGGAGCTGTCGCGCCGCAAGTCGGTCAGCCCGCATGACGGCCTGGGATCGAACCTGATCGTGCAGGTCAAGGGCGGCAAGGTGATGCGTGTGCTGCCCCTCGAAAACGAGGAAATCAACGAATGCTGGCTGTCCGACCGCGACCGCTTTGCGTATGAAGGACTGAACAGCCCGGACCGTTTGCAGAAGCCGATGCTCAAGCAGGGCGGGCAATGGCAGGAAGTCGACTGGCAGACCGCGCTCGAATATGTGGCGCACGGCTTGCGCAACGTTCGTCACGAGCACGGCGCCGACGCCATCGCGGCGCTGGCGACGCCGGGGTCGACGCTGGAAGAATTGTCGCTGCTGCAGAAGCTGGTGCGCGGGCTGGGTTCGGAAAACGTCGATTTCCGTCTGCGCCAATCGGATTTCCGGCTCGACGGCCAGTTGACTCCGTGGCTGGGCATGCCGATCGCGGAGGTTGGCAAGCTCGATCGTGCCTTCCTGATCGGCTCGTTCCTGCGCAAGGATCACCCGTTGCTGGCATCGCGCCTGCGGCAGGCGGTTAAGCAGGGTGCGCAGGTCAGCCTGTTGCATGCGGTCGACGACGACCTGCTGATGCCGGTCGCCCACAAGATGATCGCGGCACCGTCGGCTTGGCTGGCGGCGCTGGCCGAAGTGATCGCTGCCGTGGCCGATAGCAAGGGCATCGCGGTGCCGGCCGGTTTCGAACAGGTGCGGTCGTCGGAAGCCGCTGCCGCCATCGCTGCCAGTCTGATGACCGGCGAAACGCGCGCGATCCTGCTCGGCAATGCCGCCGCACAGCATCCGCAGGCCTCGCAACTGCACGCAGCGGCCCAGTGGCTGGCGCAGAACACCGGCGCCCGCCTCGGTTACCTGACCGAGGGCGGCAACACGGTTGGCGGCCATCTGGCTGGCGCGCTGCCGGGCAAGGACCGCGATGCCCAGCAGCTGTTCGCGCAGCCGCGTAAGGCATATCTGTTGCTGAACGTGGAACCGGAATTCGATGTCGCCGATCCGCGTATGGCGCAGGCGGCATTGGAGCGGGCCGAGATGGTGGTGGCGCTGTCGCCCTACCAGGCCGGTGCCGAATATGCCGACGTGATGCTGCCGGTCTCGCCGTTCACCGAAACTTCCGGCACCTTCGTCAACTGCGAGGGTCGGCCCCAGAGCTTCAACGGTGCGGTACGGCCGCTCGGGGAGACCCGACCGGCCTGGAAGGTGCTGCGGGTGCTGGGCAACCTGCTGGAGCTCGACAATTTCGAATATGAAAGCTCGGAAGCGATCCGTGACGAAGTGCTGGGGGCCGATGGCGGCAATGCCGCGGCGCTGGCGTCCCGCCTGAACAATATCGCGGCGGCGGCGCCGCAACCGCCGGTGGCTGGCGAAGGCGGCGCGCTCGAGCGCATCGCCGACGTGCCGATCTACTTTAGCGACGCCATCGTGCGCCGCTCTGCGCCGCTGCAGCAGACCCGGGATGCGCAGGCCCCGCGTGCGCTGATCTCTGGTGAACTGGCGCAGAAGCTGGGAGTGGCTGGCGGCGAACCGCTGCGCGTGACGCAGGGCAGCCACGCGGTGCAGCTGGCCGCCGAAATCGATCCTGGCCTGCCCGCCAACGTGGTACGTATCGCTGCCGCGCATGCGACGACTGCGGTGCTGGGGCCGATGTTCGGGAATTTGTCGGTGGAGAAAGCGTGATGGATCAAATATTCCTGAATATCCATGCCACCGGGCAGGGTTGGTTCGGCGGTCTGTGGCCGCTAGTCTGGAACGTGGTCAAGATCGTCGTGCTGCTGTTGCCATTGATGGGGTGCGTCGCCTACCTGGTTCTGTGGGAGCGCAAGCTGATCGGCTGGATGCACGTGCGCCTGGGACCGAACCGCGTTGGCCCGGCCGGCCTGGGGCAGCCAATCGCCGATGCGCTGAAGTTGCTGCTGAAGGAAATCGTGGTTCCGGCCAAGGCCAACAAGGCCCTGTTCGTGATCGCGCCGGTGATGACCATCATGCCGGCGCTGGCAGCGTGGGCGGTGATTCCGTTCGGCCCTGAAGTGGCGCTGGCCAACATCAATGCCGGCCTGCTGTTCGTGATGGCGATCACGTCGATGGAAGTCTACGGCGTCATCGTCGCCGGCTGGGCATCCAACTCGAAATATGCTTTCCTCGGTGCGATGCGGGCGTCGGCGCAGATGCTGTCTTATGAAATCGCCATGGGTTTTGCGTTGGTGATCGTGCTGATGGTTTCCGGCAGCCTGAATTTCACCGATATCGTGCTCGGCCAGACGCGTGGGTATTTCGCCGATCTCGGCTTGACCTTCCTGTCCTGGAACTGGCTGCCGCTGCTCCCGGTTTTCGTCATCTACGTGATTTCCGGCATCGCCGAAACCAACCGCCATCCGTTCGACGTGGTCGAAGGTGAATCCGAGATCGTGGCCGGCCACATGGTCGAATATTCGGGCATGTCGTTCGCGATGTTCTTCCTGGCTGAATACGCCAACATGATCCTGATCTCGATCCTGGCGACGCTGATGTTCCTGGGTGGTTGGTCGGCGCCGTTCGACGTGGCCCCGTTCACCTGGGTGCCGGGCTGGATCTGGCTGGGCTTGAAAACGCTTTTCGTCGTCTCGCTGTTCATCTGGTCGCGGGCGTCGTTTCCACGCTATCGCTATGACCAGATCATGCGCCTCGGCTGGAAGGTATTCATTCCGCTGGTGCTGGCGTATCTGGTGATCGTCGCGGCTTGGATGCAGATACCGGCACTGAATATCTGGAAATAACGGAATAACGGAATAACGGCTGAGTGGCAATGGAGGCCAAAATGGATGCAATCAAGGATTTCTTCGGTAGCCTGATGCTGAAGGAATTGATCAAGGGTTTCGCGCTGACCGGACGCTATCTGTTCTCGCGCAAGATCACCGTGCAGTTCCCGGAAGAGAAAACGCCGCAATCGCCGCGCTTTCGTGGCCTGCATGCGCTGCGCCGCTATCCGAACGGCGAGGAGCGCTGCATCGCCTGCAAGCTGTGCGAGGCGGTCTGCCCGGCGCTGGCGATCACGATCGAATCGGAACAGCGCGCCGACGGCACCCGTCGTACCACGCGCTACGACATCGACCTGACCAAGTGCATCTTCTGCGGCTTTTGCGAGGAGTCCTGCCCGGTCGATTCGATCGTCGAAACCCATGTGCTCGAATACCACGGCGAAAAGCGCGGTGACCTGTACTACACCAAGGAAATGCTGCTCGCCGTCGGCGACCGCTATGAAAAAGAAATCGCTGCCGCGCGTGCAGTCGATGCCCCGTATCGTTGACCCTGATTCAGCTGAAACTGGTTTTCTATGGAATTCAAAACTGTCTTGTTTTATGCGTTTGCGCTGATTCTGGTACTGGCGGCACTGCGGGTCATCACCGATCGCAATCCGGTCCATGCGGCGCTGTTCCTGGTGCTGTCCTTCTTTTCCAGCGCTGCCATCTGGCTGCTGCTGAAAGCCGAATTCCTGGCGATCGTGCTGGTGCTGGTGTACGTCGGCGCGGTAATGGTGCTGTTTCTGTTCGTGGTGATGATGCTTGACATCAATCTCGTCAAGATCCGTGAAGGGTTCTGGTCATATCTGCCGCTTGGCTCGGTGGTCGGGGTCGTCATCGTGCTGGAGATGTCGGCTGTGCTGCTGCACGGTTTCCGGCGCGACCTCGACGTACCGGCGGCGTCGGCCCATATCGGTAATACGCGCGAACTGGGCAAGGTGCTGTATACCCAGTATGTCTTCGCATTCGAGGTGGCCGCGGTGGTGCTGCTGGTGGCGATGATCGCCGCCGTCGCGCTGACGATCCGGCGCCGCAAGGACCGCAAGTATTTCGATCCGTCGGATGCCGTCAAGGTGCAGAGCCGCGACCGCCTGCGCATCGTCCGCATGAAATCGGAATCGACGCGCACCGCCGTCGAAGCAACCGCCAAAGAATAACCGGAAGGGAAGCGTACCGTGGCCTTATCGCTATCACACTACCTGATCCTGGGCGCGATCCTGTTCGCGATCTCGATCGTGGGGATTTTTCTGAACCGCAAGAACATCATCATCCTGCTGATGGCCATCGAGCTGATGCTGTTGGCGGTGAACATGAATTTCATCGCCTTTTCGTACTACCTGGGCGACGCCGCCGGGCAAATTTTCGTCTTCTTCATCATGACCGTGGCTGCCGCCGAAGCGGCTATCGGGCTGGCGATCCTGGTGGTGTTGTTCCGCAACCTGGAAACCATCGACGTCGAAGACCTGGATCGCCTGAAGGGCTGATCGCAACAGTAACCGGATAAATAGAACAGGGTTCATCAACATGGCAGGGCAACTCAACCCGCATCTTCTCTTGGCCGTACCGCTGGCGCCGCTGGCTGGAGCCGCAATCGCCGGCTTGTTCGGCACCAAGTTCTTCGGCAACAAGGTCGGCCGCACCGTGTCGCACACGGCCACCATCCTCGGCGTGCTGATCGCCTTCATCATCTCGTTCCAGACGCTGCTGGCGGTGATGGACGGCGCCCATTTCGACGGCACCATCTATACCTGGATGACGGTCGCCGGCCTGAAACTGGAGATCGGCTTTTTGATCGACAGCCTGACCGCGATGATGATGTGCGTGGTCAGCTTCGTGTCGCTGATGGTGCACGTCTACACCATCGGCTACATGAAGGAAGACCCGGGCTACAACCGCTTCTTCGCCTACATCTCGCTGTTCACCTTCTCGATGCTGATGCTGGTAATGAGCAACAACATGCTGCAGCTGTTCTTCGGCTGGGAAGCGGTCGGTCTGGTGTCCTATTTGCTGATCGGCTTCTGGTATACGCGGCCGACCGCGATCGCCGCCAACCTGAAGGCATTCATGGTCAACCGCGTCGGCGATTTCGGCTTCATCCTCGGCATCGGCCTGCTGCTGGCGTACGCCGGCTCGATGAACTACGGCGAGATTTTCGCCAAGCGCGAAGAGTTGGCACAGCTGCTGTTCCCGGGCACCGATTGGATGCTGCTGACGGTGGCCTGCATCTGCCTGTTCGTCGGCGCGATGGGCAAGTCGGCGCAGTTCCCGCTGCACGTCTGGCTGCCGGATTCGATGGAAGGCCCGACCCCTATCTCGGCGCTGATCCACGCGGCGACCATGGTCACCGCTGGCATCTTCATGGTGGCGCGCATGTCGCCGCTGTTCGAGCTGTCCGACGCTGCGCTGTCCTTCGTGCTGGTGATCGGCGCAATCACCGCGCTGTTCATGGGCTTCCTCGGCATCGTGCAGAACGACATCAAGCGCGTGATCGCCTATTCGACGCTGTCGCAGCTCGGTTACATGACAGTGGCGCTGGGCGCATCCGCCTATTCGGTCGGCGTATTCCACCTGATGACGCACGCATTCTTCAAGGCGCTGCTGTTCCTGGCGGCCGGTTCGGTGATCATCGGTATGCATCACGACCAGGACATGCGCAACATGGGCGGCCTGCGCAAGTACATGCCGATCACCTGGCTGACCACGCTGATCGGCTCGCTGGCACTGATCGGCACGCCGTTCTTTTCCGGCTTCTACTCGAAGGACAGCATCATTGAGGCGCTGCACCATACGCACATCGCCGGCGCCGGTTTCGCCAACTTTGCGGTGCTGGCCGGCGTGTTCGTGACTGCCTTCTATTCGTTCCGCCTGTACTTCCTGGTGTTCCACGGCGAGGAGCGTTTCGGCAAGCCGCACGCGCATCACGAGCACCACGACGACGAATCGGAAGAGGAGAGCTCCGACCACCATCATGGCCTGGCGCCGGGCCAGAAACCGCATGAGTCGCCGTGGGTGGTGACGGTGCCGCTGGTCCTGCTGGCGATTCCGTCGCTGGTGATCGGCTACATCGCGATTGAACCGATGTTGTTCGGCGACTTCTTCAAGAACGTCATTTTCGTCGGTGAAGGGCACGAGGCGATGGCCGGGCTGGTGCGCGATTTCCACGGCCCGCTGGCGATGGCGCTGCACGGATTTACCACCGCCCCGTTCTGGCTGGCGGCGGCCGGCGTCGTGTTGTCCTGGTACTTCTATCTGGTCAATCCGCGTATCCCGGCGCTGCTGAAGGAAAAGTTTAGCGGGATCTACAACCTGCTGGAGAACAAGTACTACATGGACAAGATCAACGAGGTGGTGTTCGCCCGCGGTGCCCGCCTGTTGGGCGGCGGCCTGTGGAACGTCGGCGACCGCGACCTGATCGACGGCCTGGTGGTCAACGGCAGCGCCAAGTTGGTCGGCTGGTTCTCCAAGCTGATCCGGCTGGCGCAGACCGGCTTCATCTACCACTACGCGTTCGTGATGATCATCGGCGTGCTGGGTTTCCTGATTTATTTCATGCCGTTCCCGTTCGCCAAGTAGGGCGGGGCCGCAAAAACAAATATAACCATGATGCAGTCAACTTTCCCCTTGCTTAGTCTTTCGATCTGGTGCCCGATCGCGTTCGGCGTCCTGGTGCTGGCGCTTGGCAGCAACCGCAGTCCGGCGCTGGTACGCGTGGTCTCGCTGCTCGGCGCGCTGGTCAGCCTGCTGGTCACACTGCCGTTAATTCAAGGCTTCGACAATGCCGCGCATGGCATGCAGTTCGTCGAAAAGATGCCGTGGGTGACGCGCTTCAACATCCAGTATTTCCTCGGCATTGATGGCTTGTCGCTTTGGTTCATTCCGCTGACCGCCTTTATCACGGTGATCGTCGTGATCTCGGCCTGGCAGGTGATCGAGGAGAAGGTCGCGCAATACATGGGCGCCTTCCTGATCCTGTCGGGCCTGATGATCGGTGTCTTCTGCGCGCTCGACGGCCTGCTGTTCTATGTCTTCTTCGAAGCGACGCTGATTCCGATGTTCATCATCATCGGCGTCTGGGGCGGCCCGAACCGCGTGTACGCCGCGATCAAGTTCTTCCTGTACACCTTCCTAGGCTCGCTGCTGACGCTGGTGGCGGTGCTGTATCTGTATTTCCAGTCCGGCGGCAGCTTCGAGATCCTGGCCTGGCACCAGTTGCCGCTGCCGATGACGGCGCAGATCCTGATCTTCCTGGCGTTCCTGATGGCATTCGCGGTCAAGGTGCCGATGTGGCCGGTGCATACCTGGCTGCCGGACGCCCACGTCGAGGCGCCGACCGGCGGCTCGGTGGTGCTGGCGGCGATCATGCTGAAGCTGGGCGCCTACGGCTTCCTGCGTTTCTCGCTGCCGATCACGCCGGACGCCAGCCATTACCTGTCCGGATTCATCATCACGCTGTCGCTGATCGCGGTGATCTACATCGGCCTGGTGGCGCTGGTGCAGACCGACATGAAGAAGCTGGTCGCGTATTCGTCGATCGCGCACATGGGCTTCGTGACGCTCGGCTTCTTCGTCTTCAACGACATGGCGGTGCAGGGCGGTATCGCGCAGATGATTTCGCACGGCTTCGTCTCCGGCGCCATGTTCCTGTGCATCGGCGTGCTGTACGACCGCATGCACTCGCGTCGCATCGCCGACTACGGCGGCGTGGTCAACACGATGCCGAAGTTCGCGGTGTTCTTCATCCTGTTCTCGCTGGCCAATTGCGGCTTGCCCGGCACCTCCGGCTTCGTCGGCGAATTCATGGTGATCCTGGGCGCGGTGCAGTTCGATTTCTGGATCGGCCTGCTGGCGGCGGTGGCGCTGATCCTTGGCGCCGCCTATTCGCTGTGGCTGGCCAAGCGCGTAATTTTCGGCGCCATCGGCAATCCGCAGGTGGCGCAAATGGCCGACATCAACAAGCGTGAATTCTTCATGCTGGGCCTGTTGGCGATCGCGGTGCTGGCGATGGGGCTGTATCCGGCTCCCTTCACCGATGCGATGCAGATTTCCGTTGCGGACCTGCTGCAGCATGTCGCCATTTCCAAGATTCCCTGAAGAACGCATTCTGCAAGCGCATACAGCGGCGAAAAAATGACCAATTTGAATCTGGCTCCGGCGTACCCGGAAATCTTCCTCGTAGTCGCGGCATCGGCCATTTTGCTGATCGACATGTTCCTGTCGAACGGGCGGCGCTACATCACTTACCTGCTGTCGCTGCTGGCGTTGGCGGTCTGTGCGGCACTGACGCTGGCCGACTTCAACGGCGGCGCCACCGTCTACACCTTCAACAACCTGTTCATTTCCGATCCGATGGCGAACCTGCTGAAGCTGTTCGCCTATCTGGGCGTGGCCTTCACGCTGATCTACGGCCGTCAGTACGTCGCCGCGCGCGACATGGTCGGCGGCAGCCACCTGGGTGGCGAATTCTACGTGCTGGCGCTGTTCTCGCTGGTCGGGCAGATGATAATGATTTCCGGCAACAACTTCATGGTGCTCTATCTCGGCCTGGAATTGATGTCGCTGTCGCTGTACGCGCTGGTGGCGCTGCGCCGTGATCACGTGGTATCGACCGAGGCGGCAATGAAGTATTTCGTGCTTGGCGCTCTGTCTTCCGGCTTTCTCCTGTACGGCATGTCGATGCTGTACGGTGCCACCGGCTCGCTCGACCTGATCGAGGTGGCGCGCGCAACCGCCTCCGGCACCGTCAACAAGACCGTGCTGGTGTTCGGTATCGTGTTCCTGGTTGCCGGTCTCGGCTTCAAGCTCGGCGCGGTACCCTTCCACATGTGGCTGCCGGACGTCTACCAGGGTGCGCCGACCGCGACCACGCTGCTGATCGGCGCGGCGCCGGTGATGGCATCGTTCGCGATCTGCATGCGGCTGCTGGTCGAAGGCCTGCTGCCGCTGGCGTTCGACTGGCAGCAGATGCTGGTCTTCATGTCGGTGGCGTCGATGGCGGTTGGCAACATCACCGCGATCGCGCAGACCAATCTGAAGCGGATGCTGGCCTATTCGACCATCGGCCAGACCGGCTTCATGCTGCTCGGCCTGTTGTCCGGCGTCGTCGGCGGCGATGCCAGCGCCACCGCCAATGCCTACAGCTCGGCGATGTTCTACGCGATCACCTACATGCTGGCGACGCTCGGCACCTTCGGCATGATCATGCTGCTGGCGCGATCCGGCTTCGAGGCGGAAAACCTGGACGACTTCAAGGGCCTGAACAAGCGCAGCCCATGGTTCGCGCTGGTGATGATGATCCTGATGTTCTCGCTGGCCGGGGTGCCGCCGACGATGGGCTTCTACGCCAAGTTCGCGGTGCTGCAGGCGGTGCTCGGCGCCGGCATGATCTGGCTGGCGGTGGTCGCGGTGCTGCTGTCGCTGGTCGGCGCGTTCTACTACCTGCGCGTGATCAAGCTGATGTACTTCGACGAGCCGGTCGATCACCAGCCGATCACGGTCAGTGCCGACATGCATGTGGCGCTCAGCGTCAACGGCATCGCGCTGCTGGTGATCGGCATACTGCCGGGACCGCTGATGACCGCCTGCGCGGTCGCCATCGTCAAGACGCTGGCCTCCTAAGAAAAGGGCGCGGCGCGTTCGTGAATGTTTCGCTGTCCAGCTGGTTCGTGATCCTGATCGCGATCGCCGGCGCCAACCTGCCTTTCGTCAACGAGCGGCTGTTTGCCGTGTTCCCGCTCGGCGCGCTCGGACGTGACGGCGTCAAGCCGTTCTGGCTGCGCCTGATCGAATTGTTCGTGCTGTATGCGCTGGTCGGCGTGGTTGCCCATGTGCTGGAAGCGCAGATCGGCAACGTATTTCGGCAGGGCTGGGAATTCTACGCGGTGACTAGCAGTCTGTTCATCGTGCTGGCCTATCCCGGCTTCGTGTACCGCTACCTGCGCAAGCGGCGCCGCTGACGGTGGCTGTCGCGGCGCCGGCTTTTTCCCGGAGTCCCGCATGGATACCCATCTGATAGAAACCCGGCTCGACGGCGCACTGGCCTACGACGGCGACTTCCTCAAGGTACAGCGCGATACGGTACGCCTGCCGGACGGGGTCAGCGCCACGCGCGAATACATTCGCCATCCGGGCGCGGTGGTGATCCTGCCGCTGTTCGACGACGGCTCGGTGCTGCTGGAGCGGCAGTTCCGCTATCCGCCGGACCGGGTGTTCGTCGAATTCCCGGCTGGGAAGATCGATCCCGGCGAAGACCCGCTGCTGTGCGCGCAGCGCGAGCTGGAAGAGGAAACCGGCTACCGCGCCGCCGACTGGCGCTATCTGTGCACGATCCACAACGCGATCGCCTATTCGGACGAACATCTGGAACTGTACCTGGCGCGCCGGCTGACCGCCGGACAGCCGCGGCTGGACGCAGAGGAGTTCCTGGAAACCTTCCGCGCGCCGGCGGCGGAGCTGACGCAATGGGTGCGCGACGGCCGGATCACCGACGTCAAGACCGTGATCGGCGTCTTCTGGCTGGAAAAAATTCTCCGCGGCGAGTGGCAGACAGGAGAGTGAACACCATGGTTGGGAGTATGTCTCGTAGAAGTCCGTTCCGCGCCCGGCATAGAGGAGCATAGGTGGGAGTATTTTAGGCGGCCAACCCTTGAGCCATGAAAAAAGCCGCTTTCGCGGCTTTTTCCGTTTCTGCATTCGCTGGTCCTACATCCCTGCGTAGTTCGGCCCGCCGCCGCCTTCCGGCGTCACCCAGACGATGTTCTGGGTCGGGTCCTTGATGTCGCAGGTCTTGCAGTGCACGCAGTTCTGCGCATTGATTTGCAGCCGCTCGCCGCCGTTCTCGGTGGCGACGAATTCATACACGGCGGCCGGGCAGTAGCGCGCCTCGGGGCCGGCGTAGATCTTCAGGTTGACGTCGACCGGCACCGACTGATCCTTCAACGTCAGGTGCGCTGGCTGGTTTTCCTCGTGGTTGGTATTGGAAATGAATACCGACGACAGGCGGTCGAAAGTCAGTGTGCCGTCCGGCTTCGGATAGGCGATTTTCCTGCACTCGGCGGCCGGCCGCAGGTAGACGTGGTCCGGCTTGTCGGTATGCAGCGTCCACGGCGGGCTTTGCACGCCGATCTTTGGCAGCAGCCACTGCTCGACGCCGACCATCATGTTGCCGACCAGCTTGCCGCCCTTCTTGTACCAGAGCTTGAAGTTGCGGGTCTGGTCCAGCTCTTCCTTCAGCCAGCTGTTTTCGTAGGCTTGCGGGTAGGCCGCCAGCTCGTCCGCCGCACGGCCGCCGGTGACCGCCTCGAACACCGCGTCGGCGCACAGCATGCCGCTCTTGATCGCGGTATGGCTGCCCTTGATGCGGGCGGCGTTCAGGTAGCCGGCGTCGCAGCCGATCAGCGCGCCGCCCGGGAACACCGTTTTCGGCAGCGCCTGCGGGGTACCGTTGTTGATCGCGCGCGCGCCGTAGCCGATCCGCTTGCCGCCCTCGATGTGCGCGCGGATCGCCGGGTGCGTCTTCCAGCGCTGCATTTCCTCGAACGGCGACAGCCACGGATTCTTGTAGTCGAGGCCGACCACGAAGCCGAGCGTGACCTTGTTGTCTTCCAGGTGATACAGGAAGCCGCCGCCGAAGGTGTCGTCCTCCATCGGCCAGCCGGCGGTATGCACCACCAGCCCCGGCTTGGCCTTGGCAGGATCGATTTCCCACAATTCCTTGACACCGATCGCATAGCTTTGCGGGTCGCGGCCGGCATCCAGCTTGTACTTGGCGATCAGCTGCTTGCCCAGATGGCCGCGCGCGCCTTCGGCGAAGATGGTGTACTTGCCGAGCAATTCCATGCCGAGCTGGAAGTGGTCGGTCGGCTGGCCGTCCTTGCCGAGGCCCACGTTGCCGGTGGCGACGCCGCGCACCGCACCGCGCTCGTCGTACAGCACTTCGGCGGCGGCGAAGCCAGGGAAGATTTCGACGCCCAGCGCCTCCGCCTGCTCGCCCATCCACTTGACCACGTTCCCCAGCCGCACCACGTAGTTGCCATGGTTGTGGAAGGGGCGCGGCACCAGCCAGTCCGGCGTGCGCCTGGCGTCGGTCTCCGACAGGAACAGCACGTCGTCGCCGGTGACCGGCTGGTTCAGCGGCGCGCCCAGGTCCTTCCAGTTGGGGAACAGCTCGGTGATCGCGCGCGGATCCATCACCGCGCCGGAGAGGATGTGCGCGCCGGGTTCGGAACCCTTTTCCAGCACCACCACCGAAACGTCCTTCGACTGCTGCTGCGCCAGCTGCTTGATGCGGATCGCCGCAGCCAATCCGGCCGGGCCGGCGCCGACGATGACGACGTCGTACTCCATCGATTCGCGCGGGCCGTACTGCTCTAGAATGTTTTGGTTCTGGTTGGGAGTCATGGTCGTCATCGCTAAGATATTTTCGAACGAGTGTGCTAATTGTCTGGGATTATGCGGCAGAATACTAGGCGCCGCATACTAATCGAATCGCGGAATGATAACTCGTCCGCCGCCTCGCGCAGCGGATTCAAGCAGCCTGGATGGCAATGTTTGGCAAAGGGGAGGGTGGCAGCGGAATGGAATTCAACCTGCAGGGCAAAATCGCGCTGGTCACCGGCGCTTCCAGCGGTCTCGGTGCGCGCTTCGCGAAGGTGCTGGCGGAAGCCGGCGCCCAGGTGGTACTGGCCTCGCGCCGCGTCGAACGCCTGAAGGAACTGCGCGCCGAGATCGAGGCCGGCGGCGGCGCCGCGCACGTGGTGGCGCTCGACGTCACCGACTACGCCAGCATCAAGGCCGCCATCGCGCACGCCGAAACCGAAGCCGGCCCGATCGACATCCTGGTCAACAATTCCGGCGTCTCCACCACCCAGCGCCTGCTTGACGTCGCGCCGGAAGACTATGCGTACGTGATGGATACCAATCTGCGCGGCGCCTTCTTCGTCGCCCAGGAAGCCGCCAAGCGGATGGTGGCACGGGCCAAGGGCGATCCGAAGAAGCAGCACCGGATCATCAACATCGCATCGGTCGCCGGCCTGCGCGTGCTGCCGCAGATCGGCATCTACTGCATCAGCAAGGCCGGCGTGGTGCACATGACGAAGGCGATGGCGGTCGAGTGGGGCCGCTACGGCATCAATGTTAATGCGATCTGCCCCGGCTACATCGGCACCGAGATCAATGCCGCCCATTTCGACAGCGAACAGGGGCAGAAGCTGATCGGCATGCTGCCGCGGCGGCGCCTTGGCCAGCCGCAGGACCTGGACGGCTTGCTGCTGCTCCTGGCGGTCGACGAATCGCATTTCATCAATGGCGCCATCATGACCGCCGACGACGGCGCCAGCGCGCAATGACCACCGACGGAGGACCCGCGATGCACAGGCCGCAACGGCTGCCGATGACGGAGGCGACGCTGGTGCACGTCACCCGCATGACGATCCGCTGGGGCGACATGGACGCCGCCGGCCATGTCAACAACACCGTCTATTTCCGCTACATGGAGCAGGCCCGGATCGACTGGATGACCGCAATCGGCTGCGCCACCGACGGCACCGGCGGCGAAGGACCGGTGATCGTCAACGCCCACTGCACCTTCCTGCGGCAGTTGAAGTACCCGGGCGAGATCGAGGTGCTGACCTATGTCGGCGCGCCGGGTCGTTCCAGCTTCGAAACCATGCACGTGATCCGGCGCTTGGACGCGCCCGACCTGCCGGCGGCCGAAGGCGGCGCCAAGGTGGTGTGGGTCAATTACGCGCAGGAAAAATCGGTGCCGCTGGCGCCGCAGATCCGTGCCCGCCTGACGCCGCAGCTGGAAGCGCCGCCGGCCGCTGCCGGCTGAGGCCGCTTGAGCAGATTCGGCACCGGCAAGCCAGATCAGGTTGCAATGTCCTCTACAGCACCACGCCCAGCAGCCGGTGCACCAGCTCGCTGGAGGTGGAGGCGCCGAACTTGCGCATCAGCTTGGCGCGGTGCATTTCGACGGTACGCGGACTGAGGCCGATCTCACGGGCGATCAGCTTGCTGGTCTTCCCTTCCGCCAGCAGTGCCGAGATTTCGCGTTCGCGCGGCGTCAGCTCGGCCGACACGCGGCGCTTGGCACTCAGATCCTCGAATACCCAGATGCCGGCGCCGTGCGGATCGCCAGGCGTCAGCGAACGGCCGCTGACGTGGCACCAGAACAGTTCCTGGTCGGCCCGCTTCATGATGCGGTCGTCGGAGTAGCAGCCCTTGGCGTTCATGATCGGCACGATGCGCGCGCCGATGCGTTCGAAGTCGTCCGAGGTCGGGTAAAGTATTGAAAACGATTGGCCAGCCAGCGCGTTTGGCGCGTAGCCGAACATCTGATCCAGCGCGCGGTTGCTGACCTGGATGATGCGCTGCTCGGAAATGCACATGCCGACCGGCGACTGGTGAAAAATGACGTTGTAGTCGATCGTCCGCGTGTCTCCCATGGAACCGTTTCCTCCTCCAGTCCTGCAACGGTTTTTGATTCGTATTTCTACGGTATTGTGCGATTCCGACCGCGGTTCTATGCTGACACCGCAGGAGACGTGAACCGTCAATACGTTACTTTACACAAGAAGAGGAATTGGCATGAAGAAAGTTTATCCGGATGCGGCGGCCGCATTGGCGGATGTCGTGCGGGACGGCCAGACCATCGCGGTCGGCGGCTTTGGTCTGTGCGGGATCCCCGAGGCCCTGATTGCCGCGCTGCGCGACTCTGGCGTGAAAAACCTGACCGTGATCTCGAACAATGCCGGCGTTGACGGCTTCGGTCTCGGTCAACTGCTGGCCACGCGGCAGATTCGGAAAATGATCGCATCCTACGTCGGCGAGAACAAGGAATTCGAACGCCAGTTCCTGGCCGGCGAACTGGAGCTGGAATTCACGCCCCAGGGCACTCTGGCGGAAAAGCTGCGCGCCGGCGGCGCCGGCATACCGGCCTTCTTCACCCGTACCGGCCTCGGCACGGTGGTGGCCGAAGGCAAGGAAGTGCGCGAATTCGACGGCCAGAAATACGTGATGGAACGCTCGCTGGTGTCCGACGTGTCGCTGGTCAAGGCCTGGAAGGGCGACCGCGCCGGCAACCTGATCTACAACAAGACCGCGCGCAACTTCAACCCGAATGCGGCGATGGCCGGCCGGATCACGGTCGCCGAAGTGGAGCAACTGGTCGAGGTCGGCGAGCTCGATCCGGACCAGATCCATACTCCCGGCATCTTCGTGCACCGGATCGTGCACAACCCGCATCCGGAAAAGCGGATCGAACAACGTACGGTGCGTACCAACTAAGGCAACGGAGAACAGACATGGCATGGACTCGTGATCAAATGGCGGCGCGCGCGGCCAAGGAATTGCAGGACGGTTTTTACGTCAACCTCGGCATTGGCCTGCCGACCCTGGTGGCCAACTATGTGCCGGACGACATCGAGGTCTGGCTGCAGTCGGAAAACGGCCTGCTCGGCATCGGCCCGTTCCCGACCGAGGACGCGGTCGATCCGGACCTGATCAACGCCGGCAAGCAGACCGTGACGTCGCTACCCGGCTCGTCGTACTTCAGCTCGGCCGATTCGTTCGCAATGATTCGCGGCGGCAAGATCAACATCGCGATCCTGGGCGCGATGCAGGTGTCGGAGAAGGGCGACCTCGCCAACTGGATGATCCCCGGCAAGATGGTCAAGGGCATGGGCGGCGCAATGGATCTGGTGGCCGGCGTCGGCCGCGTCGTGGTGCTGATGGAGCACGTGGCGCGCGCCAAGGATGGCAGCACCTCCCACAAGATCCTGCCGCAATGCAGCCTGCCGTTGACAGGTGTTGGCGTGGTCAATCGCATCATCACCGATCTGGGCGTGATCGATGTCGTCGACGGCGGTCTGAAGCTGATTGAACTGGCGGATGGCGTATCGATCCAGGAAATCCAGGACAAGACCGGCGCCCGCCTCGACACCAGCGCGGTGCAGCCGGCCTAGCAGGCGCGCTGCGTTAAAAAACGGCGCCCGCGGGCGCCGTTTTCATTCCTGTCACGGAGACCGCCGCCTTCCATCCGGCTCGCCTGGGTGCTCCGGGAGCGCGTCCCCCGAATCGGGATGCCGTGAAAGGCAGCGCGACAGCGCGGGCATGGTCCGGCAGCGTTTAGCCGCGAACAGCCATGCCAACGCCGATTGGAGACGCCGTTCACCTCGGCAAGAGGAGGCCGCTCGTTTTCCGGGGCTTCAAAGCGGTCGCTCAGCGTATGTAGACGCCGAATTTTTTCAACTGCGCATCGCTATTGCTTACTTCGGCGAGCACATCCTCGCCGCCATTGCTGACCATCATCTGTGCAAGCGTGTGTGCCACGGCCATATGCGGCACGATCGAAGGAAAGATGCCGAGATTGCTGTTGGGAGCCAGGATTGTGATGGCCGCTTTGGAGGCGACCGGGGAAACCGTGCTGTCCGAAATGGCGATCAAAGTCGCGCCGCGCTCGGTTGCCAGCGTTGCCGCCTGCATGCTGATGACGGTATATGGCGACGAGGTGAAACAGACGAGGACATCGTTTCTGCCGATACGGCGCAACTCGTCCACCACTGTCCCGCCCGTGCCGTGGACCAGGTTCACTCCCTTGCGGAAGGTCGACAGGACGTAGTGAAAATAGTAAGCCGCGGAAAACAGGCTGCGCAGGCCGATGATATAGACATTTTTTGCTTTGGCCAGTGCTTGCTCCGCTTCGATCCAGGATGATTCGTTCTCTGAGCTGAGCGTTCTGTCGAGGTTGATCAGCTCTGTGTGAAGAAAGTCGGTCAACGATTTTCCTGCGCCGTTATGCTTTGACCGGTTCCGAAGCTGGATGGTACGGCCGACAAGGCCGCTGTCCTGATTCGTCACCCAGTCGACATACACGGACTTAAATGCTTCATAACTATCGAATCCCAGCTCCCTTGCAAGACGCAACATGGAAGCTGGGTGGAGGCCTGCATCGCTCGCCACCGATCGCATCGACTGAAGTGCGATTTCCTTGGGTGAATCCAGCACATAGCGTGCGGCAGCCTTGATCTTTGGCGGCATCTCTTCAAACCGGCCTTGTATCAAGGCTTCTATTTCATCTTTTGTCATCTGTGGCATTCCGGTGGCCTTCTAGGTGCTGGCTGGCGAGCCTGAAGCCGCCAAGCGCATCCAGCTGCGGAAATCGGTGAACAGTTGTTCCATTCAGAAGCCAATCCAGCTCGAGGATCGTGCTTGATGCGGCCAAATACTACTACTCCCGGCGCAAAACCGGGCTGTTTTTCCTATGAAGGACAGGACACGACTGAAATGGTGCGCTCAAGCGTCCGCATAAACATTTGATCCATAATTTGCTTTAAATGATCATATGATCCATAATTTGAGAAAATTTAACAACTGGATCATCTTGGGGTAGGGCTCTTTGATGGGCGTTCTGGTAAAGGTTTTGCGGCAGCGTCTGCCCGTTCCGGCGGATAGCAGCGGGACTGCGTCGCGAGGCACAGGCCAGCACTCCTAGGCAGGAAAGATTGTCCGTATCAAGCCGCTCGTTGTATTCAGTGCGGCGTAACGATCACTATTGGCCGGTTTCAGTCAACTCAGCAAAACAGGAGTATCCATGCCGTATCCCGAGTCAGCGCCAAATTCCAGGGTACTATACGCAGAAGCCCAAAAATATATGCCCGGGGGCAATACCCGTACCACCGTCTATATCAAACCCTTCCCGTTATACGCTACGCACGGGTCCGGCTGTCGCGTGTGGGACGCGGATGGCGAGGAGCGGATCGACTGCATCAACAACTTCACTTCGCAGATTCACGGCTACTGCAATCCCGCGATCAACGATGCTGTCACCAGGCAGCTGTCATTGGGCACATGCTTCGGCATGCCTACCGCCTCCGAAATCGAACTGGCGAAATTGCTGGTGGAGCGGATCCCTTCGATCGATTCGGTCCGGTTTACCAACTCCGGGACCGAAGCCGTGATGATGGCACTCAAGGCCGCCCGTGCATTTACCGGCCGTCCCAAGATTGCGAAGGTCGAGGGGGCCTATCACGGCAGTTATGACTACGCGGAGATGAGCCTGGATCCGGCTCCGCGCAACTGGGGCGACAGCGAACCGCGATCGATTCCGTACGCCAAGGGCACCCCGAGGAGCGTCTCCGACGACGTGATCGTCATTCCCTTCAATCAGCCGGAGGAGGCGGCCCGTATCCTCCAGCAGCATGGGCGCGATCTTGCCGCCGTCCTGGTGGATCCGATGCCGAATCGAGCAGGCCTGGTGCCAGCTACCCAGGAGTACATCGGTGCATTGCGAAAAGCCGCGAGCGACGTCGGTGCGCTGCTGATTTTTGACGAAGTGATTTCTTACCGCCTGGGCTACCACGGCGCCCAGCCGCTATGGAACGTCCAGGCAGATCTGACGGTATTGGGGAAGGTGATCGGAGGGGGATTTCCGGTTGGCGCTGTTGGCGGACGCGCGGCCGTCATGGCTGTGTTCGATCCTACCGCCGGCAAGCCGGCGCTGCCGCATGGCGGCACGTTTTCCGCCAATCCGATCACCATGGTGGCAGGACGGGCGGCGGTCGAACAGCTCGATCACGCCGCCTACGAGAGACTGGCGCAGATGGGTGAGACGGTGCGCTCCGAAACAAACCAATCCTTCAGCCGGCATGGCATTGCCGGCCAGGCGGTGGGCATGGGATCGCTACTGAAGGTTCACTTTACCGGGAACCCAATCAGGGACTACCGAAGTGTCTATCCGTCGGCCCGCGAGGCGGCCATGCTCCACACGTTCCACATGGCGCTGCTGAACAGGGGGATTCTCGCTGCCAGTTATGGGCTGATGGCACTGTCCACCCCGATGACCGATGCGGACGTCCATGCGATTTCAGAGGCCATCGATCACGCCATCGCCGAAGTCAAGCGTTCGCATGCCCACTGAAGTTCATCACTGCGTCGCCAGCAGAGGTTCCGCTCCCGTCAACTGTTCACGAAGGATATTCCATGGCCAAGTTCAAGCTCACCTATTCGACCATGTTTTCCCCGCCGCGGGAATTGCATGAAAGTTTTGACAGCGCGGTAGCCGGTCTGCGCCATCGCTTCGGCGAATCCCATCCTCTTTTTATCGGTGGTAGAGAGCTCCTCAAAGAGCGGGTCGTGGTCAAGCATGATCCCGCCGACGGTCGGCAGATTCTCGGTCGGTTCTCGCTGGCGGGCGAGCAGGATGTCGATGATGCCATTGCGGCAGCACGCAAGGCATTCCCTGCCTGGAGAAGCATGCCGTGGCAGGAGCGTGTTCGCATCCTGAGGCAGGTCGCGCGCATAGTCGAAGCCCGAGCCTATGACATCGCTGCCGCAGTGTCGTTCGAGGTCGGCAAGAATCGTATGGAGGCGCTCGGCGAAGTCGGTGAAGTCGTCGATTTCTTCGATTTGTTTGCCAGCGAGATAGAGGCGCACGAGGCCTTTAATCGCAAGTTGCCGAATGATCCGGTAGCGGGCTTCGTGAGCACCAATCGCAGCGTTCTCAAACCCTATGGCGTGTGGGCCGTGATCGTGCCATTCAATTTCCCGCTGGCGCTGGCAGCCGGCCCTGCCGCCGCCGCGCTTGCTGCGGGAAATACGGTCGTGCTGAAGGGCGGTACGGAGACTCCGTGGTCGGGAGTACTGCTGGCGGAATGCCTGCGCGATGCCGGCTTGCCTGATGGCGCGTTCAATTATCTGCTGGGAGACGGCGCCAGTATTGGCAGCTGCCTGGCCGAGCATGATGGAATCGACGGCGTCACTTTCACAGGGTCGCACGAAGTCGGCATGCGCATTCTCCGGGCGCAAGCCAACCGCCGCTATCCGCGCCCATGCATCAGCGAGATGGGCGGCAAGAATGCCGTACTGGTGACCGCGGGTGGCAATCTCGATGACGCAGCGCAGGGCATTGTCCGCTCTGCATTCGGGTTGAGCGGCCAGAAATGTTCGGCTCTCTCGCGCATCTACGTGGTCTCGAGTGTCCATGAGCAGCTGGTGGAAAAGATACGGGATGCGATGAAGAAGCTCACCGTCGGTATTCCTCAGGAAGAGGGCAACTGGATGGGACCAGTGGCCACGCAGGCGGCATTCGACAGATACGCAGCTTATGTGGCGGCACTGTCCCGGGACGGTGCGCAGATCCTGGAGGGCGGCCGCCAAAGATGGCGCCCGGATCTGGAATACGGCTTCTTCTGCGAGCCCGTGCTGGCCACGGCCCCGCTCGATCACCCGCTCTGGCAGCAGGAGATGTTCTCTCCGATTGTCATGCTGGCGCCGGTCGACAGCAAGGAACAAGGCATGGAACTGGTCAACGGCAGCACCTTCGGACTGACAGCCGGGTTCTATGGCGCGCCGGACGAGGTCGAATGGTTCTACGACAACGTGCAGGTGGGTGTGGCGTATTCCAACCGGCCGCAAGGCGCGACCACCGGTGCGTGGCCCGGCTATCAGGCGTTCGGTGGCTGGAAAGGTTCTGGCAGCACGGGGAAAGCGCTGGCGTCTTTCTATTACCTGTCCCAGTACATGCGGGAGCAGTCCCAAACACGCGTTGTGCGCGAGTAGACATATCTCGGTCCATCGGCTTTCGAGCACTGACGAACCATGTTGGGATTACAGACATGATCAACAAGATTGCAGCCTCCGTTCAGGATGCGCTGGCTGGCGTAAGGGATGGTGCCACGGTGCTGATCGGCGGCTTTGGCACGGCAGGGATCCCGGGCGAACTCATCGACGGCCTGATCGCCCAGGGCGCGCGCGACCTGACGGTGGTCAACAACAACGCCGGCAATGGCGACCAGGGCCTGGCCGCTTTGCTGAAGACAGGCCGCGTGCGCAAGATCATCTGCAGCTTTCCTCGCCAGGTCGATAGCTGGGTGTTCGACGAGCTGTACCGCGCCGGCAAGCTGGAGCTCGAGCTCGTCCCCCAGGGCAACCTGGCGGAACGCCTGCGCGCCGCGGGTGCGGGTCTAGGCGCCTTCTTCTGCCCCACAGCCTACGGTACGCAGCTTGCCGAGGGCAAGGAAACGCGCGAGATTCAGGGCCGCCAGTACGTGCTGGAATATCCGATCCGCGGCGACGTGGCACTCATCAAGGCCGAACGCGGCGACCGCTGGGGCAACCTGAGCTACCGGATGTCGGCACGCAACTTCGGCCCGGTCATGGCCGCTGCCGCCAAGCGCACCATCGCCACGGTGAACGAGATCGTCGAGCTGGGTCAGCTGGATCCCGAAGCGATCGTCACTCCCGGCATTTACGTCAGCCGGATCGTGAAGATCGATCGCGTCGCCACGCAAGCGGGCGGTTTCAGGCAATCCGCATGAGAAGCGGATTCGGCGAACAGGAGCAATCGTGAAAAGCTATCAGAAAAGAAGCAAGGCTGAACTGGCCGCCCGCGTCGCCGCGGACATCCACGACGGCGCCTATGTCAATCTCGGCATTGGCCAGCCGACGCTGGTGGCCAACTACATTCCGGCAGACCGGGAAGTCATCCTGCACAGCGAAAACGGCATCCTCGGCATGGGGCCGGCGCCGGCCGCCGGCCACGAGGACTACGATCTGATCAACGCCGGCAAGCAACCCGTCACCCTGTTGCCGGGCGGTGCTTACTTTCATCATGCCGACAGCTTCGGCATGATGCGCGGCGGTCACCTGGATATCTGTGTGCTTGGCGCCTTCCAGGTGAGTGCCACCGGAGACCTTGCCAACTGGAGCACCGGCGAGCCTGGCGCCATTCCCGCCGTCGGCGGGGCGATGGATCTGGCCATCGGCGCCAAGCAGACCTGGGTGATGATGGACCTGCTCAGCAAGAAGGGCGAGAGCAAGATCGTCGCACAGTGCACCTACCCGCTGACCGGCATCGGCTGCGTCAAGCGCATCTACAGCGATCTGGCCACGTTCGCCTGCACCACCGATGGGCTGGTGTTGATCGATGCCGTGCCCGGGCTGGCGCACGAAGAGCTCGAACGCCTGGTCGGCCTGCCGATCCGGCGGCCTGAGCTGGCCCTGAGGGCATAGGCGCGGCTCTTTCCAGGCGGCGTCGGCGATGCCGTTTGCACGGCGCTCGGCGGCCATGGCGGCGTTTTAGTGCGGGTCGTCAGCTGCTGCTCAGTCGATAGATGGTGCCGGACATGTCGTCCGAAATGTACAGGCCGTTCCTGCCGTCCGGAATCACGTCGACCGGCCGTCCCCAGCGGTCCTTGGCGGCGGCGTTCACCAGCCAGCCGGTGACCAGGTCGACCTTGTCGCCGACCTTGCCGCTGGCGTCGACCGGGTAGAGCGCGATTTCGTGGCCGTTGAAGGCGCTGCAGTTCCAGCAGCCGTGCAGCCCGGTCACCAGGGCGTTGCGATAGGCGGCCGGCAGCCCGGAATCCTGCAGGAAGCTCATGCCGAGCGGCGCCGAATGCGGCGGCAAGCCCTTGGTCACGCGGTCGATCGCGCTGCAGTCGAGCTTGCTGCCGTCGGGGTTGAACTGCACGTCGCGGTCGTACGGCATGTTGTCCAGTCCCTGGTCCGGATTCGAATTGCAGAACGGCCAGCCGTACTGGCCGCCGTCCTTGACCTTGATCAGCAGGTCGGGCGGATGGCCATCGACGTAGCTTTGGATCACGCGGCCGTAGTCGTCCTTGCCGTCGCCGTCGATGTCGCCGTGGAACGGGTAGCCGATGTTGTCGCGGTTGTTGACCACCACCCACAATTCGTCGCTGCCGGGCCGGAACGCCAGCCCTTCGGCGTTGCGGATGCCGCGCGCGTACAGGCGCCGGCCGCCGCCGTCCAGGTCGTATTCATAGATCGCGCCGCGGATCGGATCGGCGGTGGTGTCGCCGGCGCAGGCATTGCAGCTGGAAGCGATCGACAGGTACAGTTTGCCGCCGTGCAGCGCGAAATTCTTCAGCGCATGGCTGTAGGCGCCGCCCAGTTCCGGCGTCGAGGCGTCCGGCAAATTGTCGATCAGCACCTCGATCGGGCCGATCGAGGTATCGCCGCTCTGGTAGGGGGCGCGGATCACGCGGTTCGATTCCGCCAGGTAGACGTAGGTGATGGCGCCGATCGTCTGGAAGGCGATGTCGTGCGGCAAGGTCAGGCCGGAGGCGAAGGTGTAGCGGCCCGGCGCCGCGTCGCCGTTCGGCCGCAGCAGGGTGATCTTGCCGCCGTCCGGGTCGGACACCAGCAGGTCGCCGTTCGGCGCCAGCGCCATGAAGCGCGCATTCGGCACGCGCGCGAAGATGCGGATGTCGAAGCCGGGC
>JBATWJ010000342.1:0-1910 GCA_049672545.1 Burkholderiaceae bacterium | reverse complement strand
GGGCGGCCCTGCGCGAAGGCGGGCGCGGCGGCCGCGGCGGCAAGGCCGAGCGCGAGCAGCGAGGCGATCAAAGATTTGCTGTTCATGAAGATTCCTTTCCGTTTCGATGCATCGTTGCCAGTGAACGATGGTTCATTAAACCGGAAAGCGCCGCCGCTGCCTGCTGCCGGCAGGTAAGCGGCGTTACAGGATGTTTCCATCGCGGCATTTTCATGCATGCGCGGCAAACCGCCGGAGTATGCAAAGAATTTCCTTTGTATATACCCGACATAAGAGTCCGCCAGTGGGAGTATATGTCCGACTCCAGACGGCCCTTCCCAGGAAAGCCGATCCGCAAGGATATTTTACTTTTTGGAAAATTCGGCTACTCTCGGATTTTCCTATTCTGCGGAGCCTCCATGAAAAACAAGAACCGTCTGCCGTTGCTGGCCGCCTTTCTGGCCGGCGCCCTGCTTGGACCAGCGCGCGCGCAGGAGGCGCCGAAGAAGGAAACCGTTTCGTTCGAGGCGGCGACGCTGATCGACGGCGCCACCGCCGTCCGCGGCGAGTTGACGTTGCCCGCGGCCGCTGGCGGCAAGCTGCCGGCGGTGGTGGTGATCCATAGTTCCGGCGGGTTCGAGGACCGCACCCGGGCGCCGTATGTGGCGGCGCTGAACCAGGCCGGGATCGCCACGCTGGAACTGAACCTGTTCGCGCGCGGCGGCCGGCCGAAGACTTCGCAGATGAACCTGCCGCACACGTTCGGCGCGCTGCTTTACTTGGCGAACCGGCCGGAAATCGATCCGGCCCGGATCGGCGTCACCGGCTTTTCGCACGGCGGCCTGTTGTCGATGCTGGCGGCGTCGCAGCAGCTGGCGCAGCAGTACGCCGGCGACCAGCACCGCTTTGCCGCGCACCTGCCGATTTATCCGGTGTGCTGGGCGCACCTGGCGATCGCCGAGGGCAAGAACCCGGTGTACAAGCAAAGCGTCTACCAGGCGCTGACCGGCGCGCCGGTGCACATCCTCGGCGGCGAAAAGGATCTCTACGACGATCCCGACACCTGCCAAAAATTCGTCGCCGCTTTGCCCGACGCGGCGCGCCCCAGCGTCGGCCTGACCATGTACGCGGGCGCCACCCATGGCTGGGATACGCCGGAGTACCGGAACTACCACGACGGCGCCGCCTACAAGGGGCGCGGCGGCTTCATCACGCACGAGCGCAACAACGCGGTGGCGCAGCAGTCGCTGGATTTCACCACCGGATTCTTCAAGTCGGCGCTGCTCAAAAATTAAGCCGTTAGGCGCCGCTCAGTTCCGGTTCACCAGCATCCCGGCGTCGATCGCGGGGGCGCCGGCGCGCACCAGCTGGTGCGCCGCCCACTGCGCCAGTTCATCGTCGGCCAGCCGCAGGTAGCGCCGGTTGGCTTGGCCGAACAGGCGGATGCCGGCCAGCAGGCGCGGCAGATCGGCCAGCGGCAGCCGCTGCCGCTCCAGCAGCAGGAACTTCAGCAGCACCTTGACGGCGTTTTGCGCATTGCGCGCCGGATCGGCGGCCAGGTAGTCGATGCGCGCGAATGCGGTTGCCAGCGCCCGTCCGACCTCGGTAAACGGCGCGCCGTGGCCGGGGATCACCAGCGCGGCGTCGAGGCCGGCGATCAGTTCCAGCGTCGCACGCGTTTCGGCGAAGCCGGATTCGCCGTCCAGTTCCGGGAAGATCACGCCGAAGCCGTTTTCCCACAGCGCGTCGGCCGAGATCAGGATCCGTTCCGACCGGCAGTACAGGATCAGCGAATGCGGATCGTGCCCGGGCGCGGCCAGCGCCTGCCATTCGAGGTCGCCCAATAGCAGCGTCTCGCCGCCGGCCAGCGTGTCGTCGAAGCCAAAGCGCGCGCACAGCTGGCCGGTGGCGGCGTAGGTCAGCGCCTCCTC
>JBATWJ010000341.1:0-3326 GCA_049672545.1 Burkholderiaceae bacterium | reverse complement strand
ATCACTGCCGGCGCTGTTGGGGTGGCCGCCGCGCCGGCCGAGGCCGCCGGCGCCAGCAGCGGCAACGCATGCGCCTGGCGAATGCCGGGCAAATCGAAATGCGCATAGCCGCCGGCCAGCACGGCGGCGATCGAGGCAGCAAGGATGCCGCGGGTCAAGGTGTTGCGATGCATGGTGCACTCCTTTTGCGTGAATCGGTAAGTGCCTGCATCGTAGGAGCCGAAACTTAAACCGCGCTTAAAAGAGGCGCCAAGCTGCTATCTTGTGCATCTGTCCTTCACCGGATTGTTTACATGCGACCGCTGCGTACCGTCATCCACCTCCATCCGCGGCTGTTTTCCGGCATCGGCGCCGGCATCGTCGTCGGCCTGCTGATGCCTTCCGAACTGCCGCCGCTGACCCGCGTGCTGCTCGGCTGGAACGGCGGCGTCTGGATCTACCTGCTGCTGATGGCCTGGCTGATGGCGCGGGCGCGCCCGGCCCAGGTGAAGGCGAGCGCCGAGAACGAGGACGAATCGGCCGGCATGGTGCTGGTGACCGTATGCATCGCCGCGATCGCCAGCGTGGCGGCGATCATCTTCGAGCTGGCGCGCGCCAAAGGCTCGCCGTTCGGCCCGCCGTGGAGCGGCTACGCATTCACGCTGCTGACGGTGGCCGGCTCGTGGCTGCTGGTCGGCGTCATCTTCACGCTGCATTACGCCCGCCACTTCTACCGCGCGCACGGCGCGCCGCCGCTGCGCTTCCCGGACGAACAGGCCAATCCGGACTACTGGGATTTTCTGTATTTTTCGTTCACCATCGCGGTCGCGGTGCAAACCTCGGACGTATCGGTGATGTCGCGCCACATGCGCCGCATCGTGGTGCTGCAATCGGTGCTGAGCTTCGCTTTCAATACCGCGATCCTCGGCCTGTCGGTCAACATCGCCGCCGGCCTGATCGGCAACTAGGCGGCGCTGTCGCCGGTTTCAGCCGGTTCTCCGGCGCGCATGCGTTCGGCCCGCAACCGCTGCTCGAACTCGGCCGCCGGCAGCGCCGGCGAAAACAGGAAGCCCTGGCCGAGGTTACAGCCGACCGCCGCCAGCATTTCTTTCTGCCGCTGGCTCTCGATCCCTTCGGCGATCACCTTCAGGCCGAGCCGACGCGCCATCACGATGATCGATTCGGTGATCGCCCAGTCCTCGTCGTCTTCGGTGATGCCGCCGATGAACGACTGGTCGATCTTCAGATAGTCGATGTCGAATTTCCTCAGGTAGGCCATCGACGAATAGCCGGTGCCGAAGTCGTCGAGCGCCAGCTCAACGCCGGCGGCGCGGTAGCGCGCCAGCTTTTCGGTGACCACCGGCGACGGGTTCAGCAGCAGGCCCTCGGTGATTTCGATGACCAAGCTGTGGCCGGGCAGGCCGAGCGCGCGCAGATGGTCGATCCAGCCGCCATCCTCGTCCCAGGTCATGAACTGCATCGGCGACTTGTTGATCGAGATCGGGAAGGTGGCGCCGAACTCCACGCTCCAGCGCTTGCTGCTGGCTGCCACCTGCCGGAACACCCAGTTGCCGAGTTTCTTGATCTGGCCGGTTTCCTCGGCGATCGGGATGAACTGCGCCGGCTCGATCATGCCGAGCCGCGGATGATGCCAGCGCACCAGCGCCTCGGCCTTGACGATGCGGCCGCTGGCAAGGTCGATCACCGGCTGGTAATGCACGTCCAGCCGGCCTTCGTCGAGCGCCTGGCGCAGGTCGCCGCCGAGACGGAAGCGATGATCAGCCTCCTCCTGCATGGCGCGGGTGAAATAGCTGAAGCGGTTGCGCCCGGCGTTCTTGGCCGCGTACATCGCCTGGTCGGCATTCCGGATCAGTTCCTCGGACGCATTGGCATCCTTCGAATAGAGCGTGATGCCGACGCTGGCCGACAAGTAGACGATTTCATTGCCGATATGAAACGGCTGCGCCAGCGCGTCGATGATCTTTTGCGCGGTGCGTTCGACGTGCGCTTCCTCGTCCTGGCCGTCCAGGATCACGGTGAATTCGTCACCGCCCAGCCGCGCCACCGTGTCGGCTATGCGCACCGAGCCGGCAATGCGCTTGCCGGCCTCGACCAGCAGCAGGTCGCCGGCGTCGTGACCGAGCAGGTCGTTGGCCTCCTTGAAGCGGTCGAGATCGATGAAGAACAGCGCCAGTCCGAGGCCGCTGCGGGCCGCCTTCTTCACGCACTCGTCGAGCCTGTCACGGAACAGGCGCCGGTTCGGCAGCCCGGTCAGGGTGTCGAAATTGGCGTGACTCCAGTACTGCGCCTCGGTCTGCTTCTTGGCGGAGATGTCGGTCAGCGTGCCGGTGGCACGAATGGCGCCGCCGGCGCCATCACGGGTCACCACGATGCCGTGCGACTCTACCCATTTCCAGTCGCCATCGCGGCACAGGATCCGGTATTCGGCGCGGAAGGCCGGCGCCTTGCCGGCCAGGCAGGCATGCACGCGGCTGACGGTCTGTTCCTGGTCCTCGGGGTGGATGCAGTTTTTCCAGGCTTCGTAGCTATCCGGGAATTCGTTCTCGGCATAGCCGAGGATTTCCTTGAAGCGGCAGGAATACACCATCTCGTTGGACCGCACGTTCCAGTCCCAGACGCCGTCGCCGGTGCTTTCGATCGCCAGCTTCCAGCGCTCGTGGGCGATCCGGGTCTCGTCGCGCGCCTGCTTGTGCGCGGTGACTTCGTAGCCCTGCATGAAAATCCCGCTGACCGCGCCTTCCGCGTCCAGCATCGGCTGCAGCACGAAGTCGAGGTATGCCGGCACCGGCACGCCGCTTTCCGGGCGCCGGAACAGCGCCCGCATTTCGCGCCCGACGAAGGCTTCGCGGCTGGCAAAAACCTGGTCCAGCAATGCCGGATAACCCTGCTCCCACAATTCCGGCAGCGCCTCCTCGAACGGCCGGCCGATCAGATCGCGGCCGCCTACCAGCTGCCGGTACGACTGGTTGGCCATCTCGAAAACGTGGCGCGGGCCGCGCAGCACGGCGACGAAATCCGGCGAATGGGAAAACAGCTGGCGCAGACTGTCGCGCTCCGAGACCAGTCGCGCCTTGACGGTATCGTCGAAGCGGCGCAGGGCCTTTTCGGCGCCGGCCCACTTCACCGCGGCCTCCACTCGCACCGCGATTTCCTCGATCAAAGCGATTTCGGCCGCCGTCCAGCGACGCGGCCGGTCCTGGGCCACCAAGAGGCACAGTGAGGATTGCCTGCCGCCGTCGAGCGGCACCGCCACCGCCGCGCGGATGCCACGCGCCTCCCAGCCGCAACGCAAGTCGCTGGCGCCGAACGGCGCATGTGTCAGGTCG
>JBATWJ010000340.1:0-3806 GCA_049672545.1 Burkholderiaceae bacterium | reverse complement strand
GCGCTGGCCAGGTAGGGTTCCAGTGCCAGTCCTTCGCCCAGCGCGCCCATTACCAGCATGGTGTCGATCGGACTGCCGCCCAGCCCGCCTTCGGCTTCCGGCACTTGCAGCGCCAACAGACCGAGGTCGGCGAAACCCTGCCAGCCGGCGCGCGAGAAGCCGTCCGGCTGGGCCTGGCTGCGGCGCCGCGTCTCGAAGCCCAGATCCTTGGCGATGAATCGACGGGTAGTGTCCAGCAGCATCTGCTGTTCTTCGGTGAAGGTGAAGTCCATATGTTTTCTCGAGTTGCCGTCCGAGGTGCTGCGGTCCAGTGAAGGCGATTGCGCCGATTCCATCGTTCCTGCGAGGGCGGGAATGCATGCATTCCTCCTGGCGTCGTTGAGGGCTGCTCAACCGATCCTGCTGCGCGAGCCAAGCTTGCTCGACCTTGCTGCTGGATTTGTCGGGGGCAGAGTACCGCTGCGCTCGACTCTGTCCCGCAATCGATAAAAATTCAGTCCCGCGATTAAATTCCCAGAATCATCTTGGCGATGATGTTCTTCTGTATTTCGTTCGAGCCGCCATAGATCGACAGCTTGCGCATGTTCAGGTAGTTCGCGGCCAGGGGCGCCGCGTACTCCGGCCCGACCTGTTCGTCGGCGTAGCCGTCGGCCATCGCTTCGCGCCGCAGCGGCAGCGCGTACGGGCCCGCCGCCTGCACCAGCAGCTCGGTGATCGTCTGCTGGATTTCGGTGCCCTTGATCTTCAGGATCGACGCTTCCGGTCCCGGCGCGCGCCGCTCGGCTTCGGCCGACAGCACGCGCAGGTTGGTGATTTCCAGCGCGGTCAGGTCGATTTCGACCTGCGCGATGCGCGCCGCGAACAGCGGGTCGCGCAGCAGCGGCTTGCCGTTCCGGGTTTCCTGCGCGGCGATGCGTTTCAGCCGTGCCAGCTCGCGCTTGGCGATGCCGATGCCGGCGATGTTGGTGCGCTCGTGCCCGAGTAGGAACTTGGCATAGGTCCAGCCGGCGTTTTCCTCGCCAATCAGGTTTTCCGCCGGCACCCGCACGTCTTCCAGCCACACTTCATTGACTTCGTGGGCGCCGTCCATCGTGATGATCGGACGCACCGTGACGCCGGGCGTCTTCATGTCGATCAGCAGGAAGGAAATGCCGCGCTGCTGCTTGGCCTCGGGATCGGTGCGCACCAGGCAGAAGATCCAGTCGGCGTACTGCGCCAGCGTGGTCCAGGTCTTCTGGCCGTTGACCAGGTAATAGTCGCCGTCGGCGGCGGCGATCCGTTCGGCGCGGGTCTTGACCGACGCCAGGTCGGAGCCGGAGCCGGGCTCGGAATAGCCTTGGCACCACCATTCCTCGGCCGCCAGGATCTTCGGCAGGAAACGCTGCTGCTGCGCCGGCGTGCCGAACGCCATCAGCACCGGCGCCACCATCTTCAACCCGAACGGGATCGCGCGCGGGCAGCCGGCCGCCGCGCATTCTTCTTCGAAGATGTATTGCTGCACCGCATTCCAGCCGGTGCCGCCGAACTGTGCCGGCCACGCCGGTCCGCCCCAGCCTTTGGCGTGCAGGATGCGTTGCCAGCGGATGTAGTCGTCGCGCTCGACGACCAAGCCTTCGCGCACCTTGCGGCTGATGTCGGCCGGCAGCGATGCGGCGAGGAAGTCGCGCACCTCTTGGCGGAATGCCGTTTCGTCGGGGGTGAAGTTCAGGTCCATGCTTGCCTCGCCCGGCACGCTCGCGCCGCTGCGGAGTGTGGGGAGTATGTTGTTAAAAATTTCATTAGACGCGCGGCATGGCCGGTCCTGTGAGGGAGTATCCATATTCCCGGAGTGCCGTTGCGCAACGTCGACAGCCTGCGCCGATAGAAACTCATGTTCTGCTAAACGGAACAAGATATCCGTAAAGCAGAACTGTAGGGGATGAGTCGGAATCCTGTCAATCCGCGCCAGGATAGACGGATTTTTGACAGGGATCACAAAACAGCAGCGACCGGGCAGCAGCGGCGATTACGCGGTGAATTCTGCACAATGGAATAAAATTCTGTGATAATCCGCCCAATGTCGCAGCCGGGCATGTGGCGGCGGTATCCATCCTTCTTTTAGCGGCGTCCGACGCCGACCAGATCATGGCCAAAGACCTCCAGCACGCCGGCACGGCGCCGGCCGCCTCCAAGGGCAACGCCAAGGAAGACCGCCACTTCGTCACCGCACTGGCGCGCGGGCTGGAATTGCTGGCGTGCTTTCGCTCCGGCGACCGGCTGCTCGGCAACCTGGAACTGGCGGAACGGTGCAAGCTGCCGAAATCGACCGTCTCGCGCCTGACCTACACGCTGACCAAGGTCGGCTACCTGCAGTACGACGCCGGCAGCGGCAAGTACCGGCTCGGCAGCGCGACGCTGGCGCTGTCGTCGGCGATGCTGTCGCGGCTCGACATGCGCCAGCTGGCGCGTCCGCTGATGCAGGAACTGGCCGATTTTTCGCGCAGCATGGTGTCGCTCGGCATGCGCGACCGGCTCAGCATGATCTATATCGAAAACCGCCGCAGCCAGACCGCGCTGACGCTGAGCCTGGATGTCGGCTCGCGCATCCCGATCGCCAGCACCGCAATGGGGCGCGCCTACCTGGCGGTGATCTCCGACAGTGAGCGCAGCGACATCCTGGAACGGGTGCGCGAACTCGATGAAATGGCGTGGCCGCAGATCCGCGACAAGGTGACGCGCGCGCTGGACGATTTCGCCACCTACGGCTGCTGCACCTCGTTCGGCGACTGGCAGCCGGACGTCAACGCGATCGCGCTGGCGTTCCGCCCGGCCGACGGCACCGCGCCGCTGTCGATCAACTGCGGCGGCCCGGCCTTTCATCTGTCGCCGGAATATCTGCTGAAGGAAGTACGGCCGCGGCTGCAGGAGCTGGTGGAGCGGCTGCGGCGGCCGCAGGAAGCGGCTTGACGCCGCTCCGGATACCATAGGGAGTAATTTTGAAGCCGCCCGTACAGCGCCCGGGATAGGCCGAAATTCGTTGATACTCCCTGTGACGCCGGCCCCAAGCCGTGGCTGTCAAGTTGTTCCGGATGACAAGGCCTCGCCGGCGCTTTGTTGCGGGGTTCAGTGCTGCGCGCGCAGCCGCAGCGCTGCTCCGTCGCGCCGCCGCACCCACAGCGTGGCACCGGCGATCGCCACCAGTGCGATGGCATAGAACAGCAGTTGCATGCCGGCCGGCCGCGCATCATAGCCGACCAGCACGTGCAGTGCGGTGCCGAGTGCGGAATCGGTGGTCAGCAGCGCCGAGGTATCCCAGGCCGGCGCCGCCAGCGACGGCAGGAAATCGCCCTGGACCAGGAATTTCGCCATCTGGCTGGCCAGCCCGGCCGCCAGCAGCAACAGCAGGGTGCTGGTGGCCGTGAAAAACCAGCGCAGCGGAATCCGCAGCAAGCCGCGATAGACGATGAAGCCGAGCGCCGCGCCGGCCGCCAGCCCGAACGCGCCGCCGGCCAGGATGGCGCCGCCGGACTCGCCGCTGGCGGCCGTCATTCCCTGCAGGAACAGCACGCTTTCCGAACCCTCGCGCAACACCGCGAGCGCCACCACGGCCGCCACCGCCGACAATTCCTGGCGGCCGCTTTTGACGTCGGCGCCGACCTGTCTGGCCTTGCCGGCCATTTCCTTGCCGTGCGACGCCATCCAGACGTTGTGCCAGCCGATCATCACGACCGCGATGCCAAGCACGGCGGCGTTGAACAATTCCTGGCCGGCGCCGTCGGCCAGCTCGGCGATCGTCTGCGTGGCCGCCGCGACCAGCAGCGACCCGG
>JBATWJ010000339.1:0-7975 GCA_049672545.1 Burkholderiaceae bacterium | reverse complement strand
CTGTGGTACACCTCGGTGCCGGCGCCGGAAAACATGGCGGCCGAGATCGAGCGCCGCCTCGGCCTGCAGGCCGATGGCAGCATGCTGCCGTTCGCAATCCGCCGCACGGACACCGGCGCGCTGTGCGGCATGACCACCTACATGCACATCGATGCCGCCAATCACCGGCTGGAAATCGGCTCGACTTGGTATGCGCAAAGCGCGCAGCGCACCGCGATCAATACCGAAGCCAAGCTGCTGCTGTTGACGCAGGCGTTCGAGGCACTGCAATGCATCGCGGTCGAATTCCGCACCCACTGGATGAACCAGCAGTCGCGCGCGGCGATCGCGCGGCTGGGCGCCAGGCAGGACGGCGTGCTGCGCAACCACCAGCGCTTGGCGGACGGCTCGCTGCGCGACACCGTGGTGTTCTCGATCATCGCCTCGGAATGGCCGGCGGTGCGGCGCCACCTGCAACATAAACTGGAGCGCAAGGAAATACCGTGCTGATCGATTTCTTTTTCACGTTGAAAGACGCAAAAATTCCCGTCTCGATCAAGGAATTCCTGATCCTGCTGGAAGCGATGCAGAAAAGCGTGATCGCGCCGTCGCTCGACGAGTTCTACTATCTGTCGCGCATGACGCTGGTCAAGGACGAGGCGCACTACGACAAGTTCGACCGCGCCTTCGGCCAGTACTTCAATGGCATAGCCGCGGTGTTCGAGAAGAACGCCGACATCCCGCTCGACTGGCTGGTGCAGCGCATGAAGCGCGAACTGACGCCGGAACAGATCGCGGCGCTGGAAAAATTCGGCTACGACAAGCTGATGGACCGGCTGAAGGAATTGCTGGAAGAACAGAAGGAGCGGCACGAAGGCGGCAGCAAGTGGATCGGCACCGGCGGTACTTCGCCCTTCGGCCACGGCGGCACCAACCCGGAAGGCATCCGCATCGGCGGCAAGGGCGGCGGCAGAAGCGCGGTCAAGGTGTGGGATGCGCGCGCCTTCCGCGACTACGACGCCGAGCGCGAACTGGGAACGCGCAACATCAAGGTGGCGCTGCGCCGGCTGCGCAAGTTCGCGCGCGAAGGCGCCGAGGACGAACTGGCATTGGACGACACCATCCGCGCCACCGCCAACAACGCCGGCTACCTCGACATCAAGATGCAGCCGGAGCGCAAGAACAACATCAAGGTGCTGATGCTGTTCGACGTCGGCGGCACCATGGACGACCACATCGCCCGCACCGAGGAACTGTTCTCGGCATCGAAGAGCGAATTCAAGAACATGGATTTCTACTACTTCCACAACTGCGTCTACGACTACATGTGGAAGAACAACCGCCGCCGCCACGCCGAACGCTTCCCGACCTGGGACATCCTGCGCAAGTACAAGCCGGACACCAAGCTGATCTTCGTCGGCGACGCCACCATGAGCCCGTACGAAATCCTGCAGCCGGGCGGCTCGGTCGAATACAACAACGAGGAAGCCGGCGCCGAATGGCTGCAGCGCTTCACGCGCGCCTTCCCGAAATTCATCTGGCTGAACCCGGAACCGGAAGGGCTGTGGCAATACCGGCAGTCGATCTCGATCATCCGCCAGATCATGAACAACCGCATGTTCCCGGTCACGATCGAGGGGCTGGAGCGCGGCATGCGGCTGCTAAGTAAATAAGCAATCATCATAAAAATTAGAAAGTAGGCGCAACGGCACGCCTTTTCTGCCGATGGGAGGAAGATATCGTGGAAGAATTCAAACGGCGCGTGTTAGCCCATACCGATCATATTCGCAATGTCGGCATTTACTGCACGACGGAAGAAACAACCAAGCAAGCTTTGATTCTTCCTTTGCTCGATATCTTGGGTTTCAGTGCCTATGATCCAACGAAAGTTCGAGCTGAATATTTTTCTGATTTCCCTGGTGTTAAATCTGGCGAACGAGTGGACTACGCATTGTTTTGCAATGGCCTTCCGGTGATGTTCATTGAAGCTAAGGCCTATAACCAGAATTTGACAAACCACTGTCCACAGTTATCTCGCTACTATAACGCCACACCCGAAGTAACAGTGGCAGCGATTACCAATGGACGAGAATGGCGTTTCTTTACAGATTTAGACAATAAAAACATCATGGATGCGGAGCCCTTTCTTCGTATTCACTTCGATGATTCAAGTGAAGATGCAGCTCAACAGTTACATCGCTTCCATCATGACCAATTTCAACCCGATGCACTGCGCGCATTAGCCGAAGAAAGCATCTATCTAGCTGCATTCAAAACTGCTTTAACCAGCATGCTTCAAGAATGTGATATTGATTTTGTAAAATATATTGCCGGAAGGGCAAATATCCAACGTACTTTTACCACACGCTTTCTCGAAAGCGTTCAACCTATCGTTAAACAAGCTCTTGCTGAATCAATCAGCGGCATGGTGGCCACTTCTTTGAGCACCGCCAAAAAGGAAGAAGAACTGCTACCTGTCATTGAAATCATCGATGATCCTGACAAACCCTTGGTAGATCCAAACAATCCAAAAATCATCACAACTTCCCAAGAACGCAAAATAATGACCATATGCTGTGATGTACTACCTGGTGAAGATCTGCATGAGAAGGATACGGAGAGTTATTTCGCTGTTCTTTATCAGGGGAAAAGCAACCGCTGGATTGTGCGTTATATGGGCGACAAGCGCCAACCTAAAATACAGTTCGGCCTTCCTTTGAGCGATTCACACAAATCGGAAATCCGACGTGCAGGTATGCAATTAGGTACTGGGGACACCATAATTTTGGAAAAACCGGATAATTTGTTCCGGCTCGCCGGATTGCTGTCTGACGCGTTGGCCTATTGCAAAGACGACGAAAATTTCAAACGAAAAACAGAAGTTTGAAAAATTCAGGAATCGTACGTTCGAGACAACTCATACTAAGCTGATCCAATCACGGCTACGTGAGCGACATGACTCAAGTCAGCTTTTAACTAATAGTGGCATAGGCAAGCCTCGTTTTTAGCTTGCCTAGCCAGTATGTTAAGAAAATATGATAGCGACAGGATAAGGTCCGCAGCCAATACGCTTCTTCAATAGGACCACTATCAAGGTCATTCTCCTTCTTCCACCGCCAAAAATTTTCTGCGGCTTCAAGGTAAACAAGCTTTCGGCAGATCGTCCGGACTGCCGCGCCAATCCCAGTTTTTCATTAGAATGCCAATCTTTTGCATTCCTGCCAGCCGTTTTTAACAAAGCGGCCCGCCTCACCCACACACACGCATGGCCACCAGAAAATCTTCCGCGTCCGACTACAGCGAATCGTCGATCCGCGTCCTCAAGGGGCTCGAGCCGGTCAAGCAGCGCCCCGGCATGTATACCCGCACCGAAAACCCGCTGCACATCCTGGCCGAGGTGATCGACAATGCGTCGGACGAGGCGCTGGGCGGCTTCGGCCGCGAGATCACGGTGACCCAGCACGCTAACGGCAGCATCAGCGTCGAGGACGACGGCCGCGGTATCCCGGTCGGCCTGCATCCGGAGGAAGGCGTGCCGACCGTGGAGATCGTGTTCACGCGGCTGCATGCCGGCGGCAAGTTCAGCAAGGGCAGGGACGGCGCCTATGCGTTTTCCGGCGGTCTGCACGGGGTCGGCGTGTCGGTCACCAACGCGCTGTCGTCGCGGCTGGAAATCACGGTCTGGCGCCGCGACGAGCACGGCAACGGCGTGCACCGGATGGCGTTCGCCGACGGCGCGGTAGTCGAGCCGCTGCGCTCGGAACCGGCCGGCCGCGGCGACAAGAAGTCCGGCACCCGCGTGACGGTCTGGCCGAACCCGAAATACTTCGATTCGGCGGCGATCCCGCAGGCCGAACTGCAGCGCCTGCTGCGCTCGAAGGCGGTGCTGCTGCCGGGCGTCACCGTCACGCTGGTCAGCGAAAAAAGCGGCCGCAGCGAAGAACAGACCTGGCACTACGAGGATGGCTTGCGCGGCTACCTGGTCGAATCGCTGGCGCAGGCCGGCCACAGCGAGCCGCTGATCCCGCTGTTCGAGGGTGAGCAGTACGCCGGCACCGATACCGACGGCTTCGCCGAGGGCGAAGGCGCGGCCTGGATCGCGGCCTGGACCGAGGATGGCGGCGTGGTGCGCGAATCCTACGTCAACCTGATCCCGACGCCAGCCGGCGGCACCCACGAATCGGGCCTGCGCGACGGCCTGTTCGGCGCCGTCAAGAGCTTCGTCGAAATGCATTCGCTGCTGCCGAAGGGCGTCAAGCTGCTGCCGGAAGACGTATTCGCGCGCGTCTCCTTCGTGCTGTCCGCCAAGGTGCTCGATCCGCAGTTCCAGGGCCAGATCAAGGAACGCCTGAATTCGCGCGACGCGGTACGGCTGGTCTCCAGCTTCACGCGCCCGGCGCTGGAACTGTGGCTGAACCAGCACGTCGAGCACGGCAAGAAGCTGGCGGAACTGGTGATCAAGCAAGCGCAGTCGCGGCTGCGCTCGGCGCAGAAGGTCGAAAAGAGGAAGTCCTCCGGCGTGGCGGTGCTGCCGGGCAAGCTGACCGATTGCGAATCGCACGACATCGCGCGCAACGAGCTGTTCCTGGTGGAAGGCGACTCCGCCGGCGGCTCGGCCAAGATGGGGCGCGACAAGGAATTCCAGGCGATCCTGCCGCTGCGCGGCAAGGTGCTGAATTCGTGGGAAACCGAACGCGACCGGCTGTTCGCCAACAACGAGATCCACGACATCGCGGTGGCGGTCGGCGTCGACCCGCACGGCCGCAACGATACGCCGGACCTGTCCGGACTGCGTTACGGCAAGATCTGCATCCTGTCCGACGCCGACGTTGACGGATCGCATATCCAGGTATTGCTGCTGACGTTATTCTTCAGACATTTTCCGCAGCTGATCGAACGCGGCCACGTCTGGGTGGCGCGACCTCCCCTGTACCGCATCGACGCGCCGGCGCGCGGCAAGAAGCCGGCGCAGAAACTGTATGCGCTGGACGATGGCGAACTGGCAGCGATCGAGGACAAGCTGATCAAGGATGGCGTCAAGAGCGGCGCCTGGAGCATTTCCCGTTTCAAGGGCCTGGGCGAAATGAATGCCGAACAATTGTGGGAAACCACGATGAATCCCGATACCCGGCGCCTGCTGCCGGTGGCGCTCGGCAACTTCGGCCTCGAGGCGTCCGAAACCCGCTTCAACATGCTGATGGGCAAGGGCGAGGCGGCGGCGCGCCGCGCCTGGCTGGAAGAACACGGCAACGAGGCGGAGGCCGATATCTGATGCGGCGCGCGGCGGCCATCGCGGCGGGCTTGCTGGCGGCGTGCATGCTGTCGCCCGCCGCGCGCGCCGACGTCTACGGCTATGTCGATGCGCAGGGCATGGCGCATTTTTCCACCGTCAAGCTGGACAGCCGCTACCGGCTGTTCCTGCGCGGCGGCGACAAGGCCTTCGATGCCGCCGACCTGATGACCCCCGGCAAGCTGACCAGGCCGCCGCCGGCGCCGGCGTCGCCGCTGGTGCAGACGCTGTCGCAGCATCCGAACCTGAAGAAATACGAAGCATTGCTGGAACAGGCGGCCAAGGAATTCGATCTGGAGCCGGCGCTCTTGAAGGCGGTGATGGCGGCCGAATCCGGCTTCAATCCTGGCGCGGTGTCGCCCAAGGGCGCGGTCGGCCTGATGCAGGTGCTGCCGGCCACCGCCGAGCGCTACGGCCTGCAGGCCGACAAAAAGAAAAGCCTGGCGCAGAAGCTGGCCGACCCGAAGACCAACATCCGGCTGGCGGCGCGCTACCTGCGCGACCTGCACCGGCTGTTCCCGGAACGGCCGGACCTGGTGCTGGCATCCTACAATGCCGGCGAAGGCGCGGTGCAGAAGTACGACAACAAGGTCCCGCCCTATCCCGAAACCCGCAACTACGTGAAACTGGTGACCGAGTTCTACCAGCTGTATCGGCCGATGGAAGCGCCGCACATCCGCCGCGTGCGCATGACGCTGCCGCCGCAGCCGCTGCCGCTGCCGGAGCTGACGGCCGCAGCGGAACCGACACCGCTCCCCGATTCATTCGCAGATTAAGATGACCGAACAAGCCACTCTCTTCGATGCACCCGCCAACGACGGCGATTCCCTGACCCTTGCCTCCTTCGCCGAACGCGCCTACCTCGACTACGCGATTTCGGTGGTCAAGGGGCGCGCGCTGCCGGACGTCGCCGACGGCCAGAAGCCGGTGCAGCGCCGCATCCTCTACGCGATGCAGCAACTGTCGCTGAACGCCGGCGCCAAGCCGCGCAAGTCGGCGGCGGTGGTCGGCGACGTGCTCGGCAAGCTGCATCCGCACGGCGACCAGTCGGTGTACGACGCGCTGGTGCGCATGGCGCAGGATTTCTCGCTGCGTTATCCGCTGATCGACGGCCACGGCAACTTCGGCTCGCGCGACGGCGACGGCGCCGCGGCGATGCGCTACACCGAGGCGCGGCTGACGCCGATCGCCAGGCTGCTGCTGGACGAGATCGACATGGGCACGGTCGATTTCCAGCCCAACTACGACGGCTCCAGCGAAGAGCCGCGGCTGTTGCCGGCGCGGCTGCCGTTCGTGCTGCTGAACGGCGCCTCCGGCATCGCGGTCGGTCTCGCCACCGAAATCCCGTCGCACAATCTGCGCGAAGTGGCGCAGGCGGCGATCGCGCTGATCCGCAATCCGAAGCTGGTGCACGATGAATTGATGACGCTGCTGCCCGGCCCCGACTTCCCCGGCGGCGGCCAGATCATCACGGCGCCGGCGGCGCTGGCCGACATCTATGAGCACGGGCGTGGCACGGTCAAGGTGCGCGCGCGCTGGAAGATCGAGGACCTGGCGCGCGGCCAGTGGCAGCTGGTGGTGACCGAACTGCCGCCGGGCGCATCGTCGCAAAAGGTGCTGGAAGAAATCGAGGAGCTGACCAACCCGAAGGTCAGGCCCGGCAAGAAGTCGCTGTCGGCCGAACAGCAAGCGGCCAAGCAGTTGATGCTGGCGCACCTGGACGCAGTGCGCGACGAATCCGGCCGCGAGGCGCCGGTGCGGCTGGTGTTCGAACCGAAATCGAAGAACCTCGACCAGTCCGAATTCGCCAACCTGCTCTTGGCCAACACCGCGCTGGAATCGAGCGCGTCGGTCAACCTGGTGATGATCGGCGGCGACGGCCGGCCGCGGCAGAAGGGCGTGCGCCAGATCCTGCAGGAATGGATCGAGTTCCGCTTCGCCACCGTGGTGCGTCGCACCCGCTTCCGGCTGCAGAAGATCGACGACCGCATCCACATCCTGGAGGGGCGCGAGGCGGTCCTGTTGAACATCGACGAAGTGATCCGCATCATCCGCGAGTCGGACGAGCCGAAGCCGGCGCTGATCATCGCCTTCCGGCTGTCCGAGCGGCAGGCCGAGGACATCCTGGAAATCCGCCTGCGCCAGTTGGCCCGGCTGGAGGCGATCCGAATCGCCCAGGAACTGGCGGAACTGCGCAGCGAAAAGGAGACCCTGCACGACCTGCTGGACAATCCAGCCTCGCTGAAAAAACGCGTAATCAAGGAAATCGACGCCGACGCCAAGCAGTATGGCGACGACCGCCGCACGCTGATCGAGGAAGCGGAAAAAGCCGTCATCGAGCAGAAGGTGATCGACGAGCCGGTGACGGTGGTGATGTCGCAAAAGGGCTGGGTGCGTGCGCGCGGCGGCCATGGCCACGACGCCGGCCAGTTCAGCTTCAAGGCTGGCGATCAGCTGTACCGCACCTTCGAGTGCCGCACCGTCGACCACCTGCTGGCCTTCGATTCCGGCGGGCGCGTGTATTCGGTACCGGTGGCAGCGCTGCCGAGCGGGCGCGGCGACGGCGTGCCGGTGACCACGCTGCTGGACCTGGCGGCCGGCGCCCATCTGTTGCACTACTTCGCCGGCGCCGCCGACAGCGCGCTGCTGCTGGCGTCGGACGCCGGCTACGGTTTCACCGCACGCGCCGGCGACATGGTCAGCCGC
>JBATWJ010000338.1:0-1786 GCA_049672545.1 Burkholderiaceae bacterium | reverse complement strand
CTGCGGTGCGGCCCGACGCCGGCCTGGCGCGGGTGTTCTACCTGGCGACGCCGCCGGCGCTATTCGCCGGCATCTGCCGCAACCTGGCAGCCTGCGGCCTGACCACGCCGACCACCCGCGTGGTGCTGGAAAAGCCGCTCGGGCACGACCTCGAAAGTGCGCGCCAGATCAATGCCGAAGTCGGCCAGATATTTTCGGAATCGCAGATTTTCCGGATCGACCACTACCTCGGCAAGGAAACGGTGCAGAACCTCTTGGCGCTGCGCTTCGGCAACGTGCTGTTCGAGCCGTTATGGCGGCGCGAATGGATTTCCGACGTGCAGATCACGATCGCCGAGGAGCTCGGCGTCGGCAACCGCCTGGATTACTACGAGAGTTCGGGCGCACTGCGCGACATGCTGCAGAACCACCTGCTGCAGTTGCTGTGCATCGTCGCGATGGAGCCGCCGGTGGCGATCACGCCGGATGCGGTGCGCGATGAAAAGCTGAAGGTGCTGCGCGCGCTGAAGCGCTTCACGCCGGCGACGCTGGCGCAGAACGTGGTACGTGGCCAGTACCGCGCCGGCCACGTGGCCGGCGTGGCGGTGCCCGGCTATCGCAAGGAGCCCGGCGCCGATCCGGATTCGCGCACCGAAACCTTTGTCGCGCTGAAGGCGGAGATCGACACCTGGCGCTGGGCCGGCGTGCCGTTCTACCTGCGCACCGGCAAGCGCATGGCCGACCAGCTGGCCGAGATCGTGGTGCGTTTCCGGCCGGTGCCGCATTCGATCTTCGCGCAGCCGAACAGCAGCTTCCAGCCAAACTGCCTGGTGATCCGGCTGCAGCCGGACGAGGGCCTGCACCTGAACCTGATGGCCAAGACGCCAGGCGAAGGCATGCGCCTGAAGCCGGTCGAGCTGGAGCTGGATTTTCTCGAAAGCTTCAAGACGCCGCGCATGGAAGCCTACGAGCGGCTGCTGTTCGACGTGCTGCGCGGGCAATTGACGCTGTTCATGCGCAGCGACGAGCTGGAAGCCGCATGGGAATGGGTCGAACCGATCCTCGACTACTGGCAGCAGGAAGAAATCGAGCCGATCCCGTATACCGCCGGCACCTGGGGCCCGGCCGCCGCCAGCGCGCTGATCGGCCGCGACGGCCTGCAGTGGCGCGAGGAAGCGCTGCCGGAAATGTGAACGCATGCTGCTCGACGCCCTCCGCACCCGACTCGCCGCGCTGTCCCGCTCGGAACAGAAGGTGGCGCAGACCATCCTCGCCAATCCCGCCCTGGCGCTGGCGGAAAACCTGTCGGCGCTGGCGCAGCGCGCGCAGGTGTCGGAGCCGACCGTGGTGCGCTTCTGCCGGGCGATCGGTTGCGACGGCTGGCAGGAATTCAAGCTGAAGCTGGCGCAGGACCTGGCGCTGGCGCTGCCGGACGCCAACCGGCCAGCGGCGCGCGGCGACCTGGCGGCGGAGCTGGCGGCCAAGATCTGCAGCCGCTCGATCAACACGCTGCTCGACCTGCGCAACCATCTCGATCCGCGGGCGATCCAGCGCGCGCTGGACGTGCTGGGCGCGGCCGCCAAGATCGAGTTCTACGGCCAGGGCAGTTCCGGCATCGTCGCCGCCGACGCCCAGCACAAGTTTTTCCGCTCCGGTGTGCCGACCGTCGCCTACAGCGATCCGCACATTCACAGCATCGCCGCGTCGCTGCTGAAAAAGGGCGATGCGGTGGTCGCGATCTCGCAGCGCGGCCACAGCGCGGCGCTGCTGCGCAGCGTGCAGCTGGCGCGCAAGGGCGGCGCCGACG
>JBATWJ010000337.1:0-2725 GCA_049672545.1 Burkholderiaceae bacterium | reverse complement strand
CCGCAGCCTGTTCCCGCGCCGGCGCGCAGACGGCGCCGAAGCGCCGACGCTGGCCTGGATGCTGCTGGAGACGTTGCTGTTCTGCGGTGGCGCGCTGCTGCTCGGCTTCTGGGCCGACGCCGCCGATCCGTTCGGCCTGCGCCTGCAGTTTCCATGGTTGTGGATCATGCCCGCGCTGCTGGCGATGCGCTACGGCACCGGCATCGGCGTGGTCGCCGTCGCTTTGCTGATCCTGGCCTGGGTCGGGCTGCCGCGGGCCGGAATGGCGGACGGGATGCTGCCGAACTTTCCGAAAGTGTATTTCCTCGGCGGCCTGGTGCTGGTGCTGGTGTGCGGGCAATTTGCCGACATCTGGAATGCGCGCAGCCGGCGGCTGCGCGCGATCAATGCCTATCTGGACGAACGGCTCAATACGCTGACCAAGAATCACTTCCTGCTGCGGCTGTCGCACGAGCGGCTGGAGCAGGACCTGTTGGCCAAGCCGCTGACGCTGCGCGAGACGCTGGTACGCCTGCGCGGCCTGACTGGTACCGCCGGCACTGGCGAAGCGCTGCCGGGCGCGCGCGAGTTCCTGCAGCTCTTGGGCCAGAGTTGCCAGCTGGAGATCGCTGCCGTGCACGCCTTCGATCACGCTGGCCGGCCGATGCCGCAGCCGGCGGCGCAGCTCGGTCTGCCGGCGCCGCTGGACGCCGACGATCCGCTGTATCGCTTCGCGTTGGCAGAAAACATGCTGGCGCATGTGCAGACCGAAAGCGTTGCGGTCGAGGCGCGCGATGCCAGTCGCTATCTGATCTGCGCGCCGCTGCAGCCTTCCAGCGGCGCTACGCTCGGTATGCTGGTGGTGGAGAAGCTACCGTTCTTCGCCCTCAACCATGACACGCTGCAACTGTTGTCGGTGCTGGCCGGCTATTACTCGGACGGCATCCGGATGAGCGAACTGACAGCAGCAATCCGGCGCCGGCTGCCGGCCTGTCCGCCGGAGCTGGCGCTCGACATCACGCGGCTGCACCGGATCCGAGCAAGTGCCGGCATCGAGACCTCGCTGGTGGCGCTGGTGGTCGAGAATGAAGATGCCGCGCTCGGCATGTTCGAGCAGTTGAAGCGCTTGAAGCGCGGCGTCGATCTGAGCTGGGAGCTGGCGGGGCCTGACCGCAGCGCGCTGATCACGCTGCTGCCGCTGGCCGGATCGGCCGCGGTCGAAGGCTACCTGCTGCGTATCGAGGCGGCGCTGCAAAGTCAGTTCGGCACCGATTTCCTCGAAGGCCGCATGGCCAGCCATGTGGTGCATCTGGGCGTTGCGCCGCCGGCGGACGCGCTGGCCAGCCTGGTGGAACGCTGTGCTCTATAAACTCGCCTTCGCCGGCGTCACGCTCGAACTGGGCGCCTTGCTGCTGTTCGCCGAAAGCCAGGGGCTGCTACTGGGCGTCTATCTGCTGCTGCACGGCGCCGGCTCGCTGCTGATCGCGATGGCGGTGAGAATATTGATGCCGCCACGCTACCGGCGGCCGCGGCGCTGGCTGCTGGCCTACCTGTTCTGCTTCAACTTCTTCGTGCCGCTGGTCGGCCTGCTGTGTGCGGCGCTGGCGATCGCGGTAGGCGTGTGGCTGCCCCGGCTGGCCGAGGGCCGCCGTTTCGGGACCACCGCCGTGCCGCGTTTCACTACTCATCGCAATCACGAGGGCACCGGCTTCCGCGGCGGCCAGGTGCGGGCCCAGCTTGGCAATAGCCAGGCGCCGCTGGACCATCGTTTGAAGGCGCTGGTGGCAGTCCAGGATACGCCGGCGCGCACCACCGGTGCGCTACTGCGCGACTTGCTGGCCGATCCGACCGACGACATCCGCCTGCTCGCCTACGGCATCCTGGACAACAAGGAAAAGCAGATCACGCAAAAAATCCTGGCCAGGAAACTGCAGCTGCAACAGGCCGGCAGCGACGAAAAGCGGGCCAGCCTCGACCAGCGGATCGCCGAACTGTATTGGGAGCTGATCTATCAGAACCTGGTGCAGGGGGACATGCAGTTGTTTTCAGCGGAGCAGACGCGGCTGCATGCGCGCCGCGCGCTGTCGATCCTGCCGGACAACGCCGGCATCTGGTTCTTGCTGGCGCGGCTGGAACTGCACATGCGGCAGGTGGAGGCCGCCGAAGCCGCCCTGCTGCAGGCGCAGCAGGGCGGCTTCGCGCGCGAGCGCATGCTGCCCTACCTGGCGGAACTGCGTTTCCTGCAAAGGCGCCATGCCGAAGTGCGTGCGCTGTTCGCCGAGCTGCGCGGCCGGCCTGGCGTGCCGGCGCTGCTGCCGGTACGGCGCTACTGGCGTGGCGATGCCGACCGCGCAGCGATGGCGGCGCACGAATCGGCCGAGTCCGGCCTGCCGGCCGAACCGGAGCTGGCGTCATGAAATGGCGCAGGCAAGCCGAGGTGGCGGCCGATCCGGTCCTGCGGCGCGCCGCCGACTGCGACGTGATGCTGCTGCTGGAAGGCACCTTCCCCTACGTCAGCGGCGGCGTATCGAGCTGGGTCAACCAGATCATTCGCGGCTTTCCGGAGATCCGCTTCGGCATCTGCTTTCTCGGCAGCCGGCCGGAGGATTACGGGCCGGCGCGCTACGAGCTGCCGGACAACGTAGTGCATCTGGAAGTGCATTTCCTGCACGAGCGGCAGCCGGCGCCGCCGGTGCGCCGGGTGCGCGGCCAGCCGGAGGCCTTCGCCAGCATGGATGCGCTGCAC
>JBATWJ010000336.1:0-3370 GCA_049672545.1 Burkholderiaceae bacterium | reverse complement strand
GGCCGAGGCGCAACGCGCGCGCGACCGCGCGCAACTGCAGAACGCGCGGCTCGACCTGCAGCGCTACGCCGGGCTGATCGAGCAGGATGCCGTCACGCGGCAGACGCTGGACGCGACCCGGGCCCAGGTGGCGCAGCTGGAAGCGGCGCTGCAGGCGGACGACGCGCAGATCCGCTACGCCCGCGTGCAGCTCGACTACACGCGGATCACCGCACCGATCAGCGGCCGCGTCGGTGCGCGCCTGGTCGATCCCGGCAACATCGTGCACGCGGCCGACGCCAACGGCTTGGTGGTGATCAACCAGATCGACCCGATCGCGGTGGTGTTCACGCTGCCCGGCGACGCCTTCCAGCGCATCAATGACGCATTGCACGCCAGTACCGAGCCGCTGCCGGTGCTGGCCTATGCGCGCGACGGCGCAGTAGCGCTCGGCCAGGGCCGGCTGGTGCTGCTGAACAACCAGATCGACACCACCAGCGGCACCGTGCAGCTGAAGGGCAGCTTCGCCAATCCCGAGCATCGGCTGTGGCCGGGCCAGTACGTCAACGTGCGGCTGCTGCTGGGCCGGCGGCGGCAAGCGCTGACGGTGCCGGCGGCGGTGGTGCAGCGCGGACCGGACGGCGTCTATGCCTACGTGGTCGGGGACGACCATACGGCACGGGTGACGCCGATCCGCGTCACCGACATCCAGGATGACGTGGCGGTGATCGAGGCCGGCCTGCAGGCCGGGGACCGGGTGGTGCTGGACGGCCAGTACAAGCTGAAGCCGGGCGTGCCGGTGGCCGCCACCGACGCCGATGCACATGCCGCTGCCGTCGCCCGACCCGGCGGCGCCACGTCGGTGCCGCCATCGGGGAGCGCCGATTGAGCATTTCCGCCGTCTTCATCAAGCGTCCGATCGGCACCTCGCTGCTGGCGCTGGCGCTGTTCCTGGCGGGCGCAGCGGTATGGCCGCTGCTGCCGGTGGCGCCGCTGCCGCAGGTCGATTTCCCGACCATCCAGGTGACCGCGCGCCTGCCGGGCGGCAATCCGGAAACCATGGCGGCCAGCGTGGCGCAGCCGCTGGAGCGGCAATTCTCGCTGATCGCCGGGCTGTCGCAGATGACTTCGATCAGCGCGCTCGGGCTGACCCAGATCACGCTGCAGTTCAACCTCGACCGCAACATCGATGGCGCCGCGCTCGACGTCCAGACCGCGATCAACGCCGCCAGCGGGCAGCTGCCGGCCAACCTGCCGAATCCGCCGACCTTCCGCAAGATCAATCCGGCCGATTTCTCGATCCTGATCCTGGCGGCGCAATCGGACACGCTGCCGCTGACCACGGTCAACGACTTCGCCGACAACATCCTGGCGCAGCAGATTTCGCAGATCGAGGGCGTCGGCCAAGTCATCATCTTCGGCCAGCAAAAGCCGGCGGTGCGCATCCAGGTCGATCCGGCCAAGCTGGCGGCGCTCGGCCTCGGCCTGGAAGACGTGCGCGGCGTGATCGCCGACACCACCGTCAACCAGCCGAAGGGTACGCTGGACGGCCAGCGCCAGAGCTTCACCGTCTATACCAACGACCAGCTGCTGGCGGCGGCGCCATGGAACGACATGGTGTTGGCTTGGCGCAAGGGCGCGCCGGTGCGGGTGCGCGACGTCGGCGTCGCAGTCGCCGGGCCGGAAGACATGAAGCAGGCCGCCTGGGTGTTTGCCGGCAAGGGCGCTGCCGCCGACGCGCCGCACAACGGCCGCGCGCTGGTGATCGGCGTCACCAAGGAGCCGGGCGCCAACGTGATCGCCACCGTGCAGCGCATCAAGGAAGCCTTGCCGCGGCTGCAGGCGTCGATCCCGCCGGCGGTGCACGTCAGCGTCTTGATCGACCGCACGCAGACCATCCGCGCGTCGGTGCTGGACGTCGAACTGACATTGCTGCTGACGATCGCGCTGGTGGTGATGGTGATCTTCATGTTCCTGCGCAACGTGCCGGCGACGCTGATCCCGAGCGTGACGGTGCCGCTGGCGCTGCTGGGCACGGCCGCCGCGATGTACCTGGTCGGTTTCAGCCTCGACAACCTGTCGCTGATGGCACTGACGATTTCGGTCGGCTTCGTGGTCGACGATGCGATCGTGATGCTGGAAAACATCTACCGCCATGTCGAGGAAGGGATGGCGCCGCTGGAGGCAGCCTACCAGGGCGCGGCCGAGATCGGCTTCACCATCGTGTCGATCTCGGTGTCGCTGGTGGCGGTGTTCATCCCGCTGTTGCTGATGGGCGGCATCGTCGGCCGCCTGTTCCGCGAATTCGCGGTCACGGTGACGCTGACGATCGCGATGTCGGTGATGATTTCGCTGACCCTGACGCCAATGCTGTGCTCGCGCTTTTTGAAGAACCGCGAAGGCCAGCGCCACGGCCGCATCTACCAGTGGTTCGAGCATGGCTTCGAGGCGCTCTTGGATGGCTACCGGCGCGGCCTGCAACTGGTGCTGCGGCACCAGTTCGTCACGCTGTGCGTGTTCTTCGCGACGCTGGCGGCCACCGTGCTGCTGTTCGTCATGATCCCGAAGGGCTTTTTCCCGCAGCAGGATACCGGCTTCATCTTCGGTTCCGCCGAATCGGCGCAGGACACCTCGTTTGCCGCGATGAACCGGCGCATGCTGGCACTGGCCGACGTCGTGCGCCAGGATCCGGACGTGATCGGCTTCGGCATGAGCGGCGGCCAGACCACCTTCAACACCGGCACCTTCTTCATCAGCCTGAAACCGAAGGACGAAGGCCGCAGCGCCAGCGCCGACCAGGTGATCGCGCGGCTGCGGCCGCAGCTGGCCAAGGTCGAGGGCGTCAACCTGTTCATGCAGGCCGGGCAGGACATCAACGTCGGCGGCCGCCTGTCGCGCACGCAATACCAGTACACGCTGACCGACACCAGCCTGGACGAGCTGAACCAGTGGGCGCCGAGGCTGTTGGAGCGCTTCCGCCGGCTATCGCAGCTGACCGACCTGGCATCCGACCAGCAGAACGCCGCCGCCACCGCCAGCCTGACCATCGACCGCGCGCGCGCCTCCAGCTTCGGCTTCACGCCGGCGCAGATCGATGCCACCATTTACGACGCCATCGGCCAGCGCCAGGTGGCGCAGTACTTCACGCAGATCAACAGCTACCACGTGGTGCTGGAAGTGACGCCGCGCCTGCAGGAAGATCCGGCGCTGTTCGACCAGCTGTACCTGACTTCGCCGCTGACCGGCCAGCAGGTGCCGCTGTCGGCCTTCGTCCATATCGACACCGACCAGACCGGCTATCTGTCGATCAGCCACCAGAGCCAGTTCCCGGCGGTGACGATCTCGTTCAACCTGGCGCCCGGCGCGTCGCTCGGCGACGCGGTCGACGCCA
>JBATWJ010000335.1:0-2077 GCA_049672545.1 Burkholderiaceae bacterium | reverse complement strand
GCCAGTGGCTGGCGCACCGCGCCGCCAGCAAGGGTGCGGCGCTGGCACTGTACACGCTGTTTTCGCTGGCACCGATGCTGGTGCTGGTGGTAACGCTGGCTGGCCTGATCTTCGGCGAGGACGCGGTACGGCAGGCGCTGCTGGACCAGATGCGCGGCTTGATGGGCGCACAGGGCGCGGAGGCGATCCGCATCGTGCTGCAGGGTTCGCAGCGCAAGACCGAAAGCCTGACCGCCGGGCTGGTGTCGGCGGCGATCGTGCTGGTTTCCGCCACCACCGCCTTCGCCGAGCTGAAGGACAGCCTCGACGAACTGTGGGAAGTCCCGAAGGGCGCGCAATCCGGCCTGTGGAGCGTGATACGCGAGCGCTTCCTGTCCTTCGGCCTGATCCTGGTGCTGGTCTTGATGCTGCTGGCCTCGCTGGCGGTCAGCGCGGCGCTGGCGGCGCTGAGCCGGCTGTGGGGCGGCGGCGCCGCCGAGACGGCGTTCGAATTCCTGCTGCGCGGCAGCAGCAGTGTGGTGTCGTTCGTTATCGTCGCCGTGCTGTTCGCGGTGATCTTCAAGTACCTGCCGGCGACCCGGATCTCCTGGCGCGACGTGACGATCGGCGCGCTGATTACCGCGCTGCTGTTTACCGCCGGCAAGGCAGTGATCACGCTGTACGTCGCCCGCAGCGACATCAGCTCGTCCTACGGCGCCGCCGGCTCGGTGGTGGTGCTGATGACGTGGATCTACTATTCGGCGCAGATCTTCTTTTACGGTGCGCTGTTCACCCACGAATACGCGACCCAGCTCGGCAGCCGCGCGGGCGCGGGCCGATGAACAGGGCGCGGCGCCCGCTACTTCATCAGATCCGCTTCCGAGGTGAAGGCGTCGGCGAAGAATTCCTCGGCCGGCAGGCCGGCGGCGGCGAAATCCGTGCGCGCGGCGTCGACCATCGGCGGCGCGCCGCAGGCATAGACCTGGTAGCCAGACAGGTCGGGCAGGTCGGCCAGCACCGCCAGATGCACGAAGCCGGTGCGGCCGCTCCAGCCATCCTCGGCGGTCGGTTCCGACACCACCGGCACGTACTTGAAGTGCGGCACGGTGCGCGCCCATTCCTCGCACAGCTCCTGCATGTACAGGTCGCGCGGGCGGCGCCCGCCCCAATACAGCGTCATCGGCCGCGTCGAACCGGAGTGGATGCCGTGCTCGATCAGCGCCTTGATCGGCGCGAAGCCGGTGCCGGAGGCCAGCAGCACGATCGGCTTGTCGGAATCCTCGCGCAGGAAGAAGGTGCCGAGCGGCGCCTCGAAGCGCAGGATGTCGCGCTCCTTCATCGCGTTGAAGACGTGGTCGGTGAACACGCCGCCCGGCATGTGGCGGATGTGCAGCGTGAGGTTGTCGTCTTCGTGCGGCGCGTTGGCCATGCTGTAGCTGCGACGGGTGCCGTCGCGCAGGATGAATTCGAGGTACTGGCCGGCCAGGTATTGCAGCCGCTCATTGGCCGGCAATTGCAGCGTCAGGATGGCGACGTCGTCGGTCACCTTGCGGATGGTGGTCACGCGCGAGGGCATCTTGCGGATCGGGAACTGGCCGGCGCCCAGCACTTCGCGCGCCTCGATCACCAGGTCCGAATGCGGCGTCGCGCAGCAGAACAGCGCGCCGCCGTTTTCCTCATCCTTGACCGACAAGGCCTTTTCCTGGTGGGCGCCATGCGTGATGCTGCCGGACAGCAGCTTGCCGCGGCAGGTGCCGCAGGCGCCGTTCTTGCAGCCGTAAGGCAGGCCGACGCCCTGGCGGATGGCGGCGCCGAGCACGGTTTCGCCTTCCTCGCATACGAATTGCCGACCGCTCGGCTGGACAGTGATCTGGAAACTCATACAATCCCGATGGTGAAAAATTCCATGCAGTTCAATCCGGCCGCCAGCCACAGGCTGGGGCGGCCGCGTCTCTTGATCGTGGGGTGCGGCGATGTCGGCATGCGCCTGCTGCCGCTGGTCCGTACCCGCTTCCGGGTATTCGCCGTGACCAGCCGCCCCGAGCGCTGTGCCGAACTGCGCGCCGCCGGCGCGATTCCGGTCGTGGCCGACCTGGAT
>JBATWJ010000334.1:0-5723 GCA_049672545.1 Burkholderiaceae bacterium | reverse complement strand
CGTCAGCCACGCCTCGACCCGGAACAGGCTGCCGGCGATGCCGCCGGCCTGCATCGGATCGGGCAGCGTCGCGAACAGCGTCGGCGCCACCAGGTAGCCGATGGTCCAGCCGCTGCCGACCCACAGCGTCGCGATCAGCAGCCGGGTACGCGCAAACATCGCTTCAGACGTAGCGCACTTCGAGCACTTCGTATTCGCGCGGGCCGGACGGCGCCTGCACCTCGACCACGTCGCCGGCAACCTTGCCGATCAGCGCGCGCGCGATCGGCGAGGTCACCGACACCTTCGATTGCTTGATGTCGGCTTCGTCGATGCCGACGATCTGGTAGGTCACCTTGTCGCCCGATTCCAGGTCTTCGAGGTCGACGGTGGCCGCGAACACGATGCGGCCGTCGGCTTCCAGCGTCTCCGGGTCGATGATCTGCGCCGCCGACAGCTTCCCTTCGAGGTCGGCGATGCGGCCCTCGATGAAGGCCTGGCGTTCCTTGGCCGCTTCATATTCGGCGTTTTCCGACAGGTCGCCCTGGGCGCGCGCCTCGGCGATGGCGTTGATGACGGCCGGGCGCTCCTTGCTCTTCAAGCGGGTCAGCTCTTCCTTCAGCATTTCGGCGCCGCGCTTGGTAATCGGTACTGTGCTCATGTTTTGATTCGCTCAAGAAAATACAGAGGCCACACACACGCCGGAACCCGGCGCCATGTGTGACCTCTGTAGTGGATGTGTTGTAAGTGTCGGCTTAGTGTAAGGTTTTATGCAGCCCTTGTAAATCGTAGACCCGCAAGCCGTCCAGGTGGTGCATCCCCTCGACCGCCGCCTCGGCGCCAGCGATGGTGGTGAAATAGGTCACCCGTGCCGCCAGCGCCGAGATGCGGATCGCACGCGAATCGGCGATCGCGCTGCGCTTTTCTTCGACGGTATTGATCACCAGCGCGATTTCCTGGTTCTTGATCATGTCGACGATGTGCGGCCGCCCTTCGACCACCTTGTTGACGGTGGCCACCTCGATGCCGGCGGCGGCGATCGCGGCTGCGGTGCCCTTGGTGGCGACGATCGAAAAGCCGAGCCCGACCAGGTCGCGCGCCACCTGCACCGCGCGCGGCTTGTCGCTGTTCTTGACCGACAGGAATACCTTGCCGGAAGTCGGCAGCTTGACGCCGGCGCCCAGCTGCGACTTGACGAAGGCTTCGCCGAAGGTCATGCCGACCCCCATCACTTCGCCGGTCGACTTCATTTCCGGCCCGAGGATGGTGTCGACGCCAGGGAACTTGACGAACGGGAATACCGCTTCCTTGACACTGAAGTACGGCGGCACCACTTCATGCGTGATGCCCTGGCTGGCCAGCGACTGCCCGACCATGCAGCGGGCGGCGATCTTGGCCAGCTGCAGGCCGGTCGCCTTGGAGACGAACGGCACCGTGCGCGACGCCCGCGGGTTGACTTCCAGCACGTAGACGATGTCCTGCGTCTTGCCGTCGATTTCCTGTTCCTGGATCGCGAACTGCACGTTCATCAGGCCGACCACGTTCAAACCCTTGGCCATCGCCGCGGTCTGCCGCTTCAGCTCGGCGATGGTCTCCGGCGACAGCGAATACGGCGGCAGCGAGCAGGCCGAATCGCCCGAATGCACGCCGGCCTGTTCGATGTGTTCCATCACGCCGCCGATGAAGGTGCGGGTGCCGTCCGACAGGCAGTCGACGTCGACTTCGATCGCATCCGACAGGAAGCGGTCCAGCAGCACCGGCGAGTCGTTGGAGACCTTGACGGCCTCGCGCATGTAGCGTTCGAGGTCGCGCTGCTCGTGGACGATTTCCATCGCCCGCCCGCCCAGCACGTAGCTTGGCCGCACCACCAGCGGATAGCCGATCTCGGCCGCCAGCGCCAGCGCCTCTTCCTCGGTGCGCGCGGTGCGGTTCGGCGGCTGCCGCAGGCCGAGGTCGTTCAGCAGATGCTGGAAGCGCTCGCGGTCTTCGGCGGCGTCGATCATGTCGGGCGAGGTGCCGATGATCGGCACGCCATTCGCCTCCAGGTCGAGCGCCAGCTTCAGCGGGGTCTGGCCGCCGTACTGGACGATCACGCCGACCGGCTTTTCCTTGTCGACGATTTCCAGCACGTCTTCCAGCGTCAGCGGCTCGAAATACAGGCGGTCCGAGGTGTCGTAGTCGGTCGACACGGTTTCCGGATTGCAGTTGACCATGATGGTTTCATAGCCATCCTCGCGCATCGCCAAGGCCGCATGCACGCAGCAGTAGTCGAACTCGATGCCCTGGCCGATGCGGTTCGGACCGCCGCCGAGCACCATGATCTTCTTCCTGTCGGTCGGCAGCGCCTCGCATTCTTCCTCGTAGGTCGAATACATATAGGCAGTGTTGGTGGCGAATTCGCCGGCGCAGGTGTCGACCCGCTTGTACACCGGCCGGATCCCGAGCGCGCGGCGCTTGTCGCGCACCGCGGTATCGGTGGTCTTCAGCAGCTTGGCCAGGCGGCGGTCGGCAAAGCCCTTCTGCTTCAGCCGGAACAGCGTGTCCTTTTCCAGGCCGTCCAGCGTCTGGCCGGCTTCCAGCCATAGCTCAATGTCGACGATGTCCTTGATCTGCGCCAGGAACCACGGATCGATGTGCGTCAGCTCATGCACCTCTTCCAGCGTGAAGCCCTGCGCGAACGCGTCGCCGACGTACCAGATGCGGTCCGGCCCAGGCTCGCCCAGTTCTTCCTCGATCACTTCGCGGTCGGTGGTCTTTTCATTCATGCCATCGACGCCGACTTCGAGGCCGCGCAGCGCCTTCTGGAACGATTCCTGGAAGGTGCGGCCGATCGCCATCACTTCGCCGACCGATTTCATCTGCGTGGTCAGGTGGTGGTCGGCCTGCGGAAATTTCTCGAAAGCGAAGCGCGGGATCTTGGTGACCACATAGTCGATCGACGGCTCGAACGAGGCCGGCGTGGCGCCGCCGGTGATTTCATTGCGCAGTTCGTCCAGCGTAAAGCCGACCGCCAGCTTGGCGGCCACCTTGGCGATCGGGAAGCCGGTCGCCTTCGATGCCAATGCGGAAGAGCGCGACACGCGCGGGTTCATTTCGATCACGATCATGCGGCCGTCGACCGGATTGACCGCGAACTGCACGTTGGAGCCGCCGGTGTCGACGCCGATCTCGCGCAGTACCGCGATCGACGCGTTGCGCATGATCTGGTATTCCTTGTCGGTCAGCGTCTGCGCCGGCGCCACCGTGATCGAGTCGCCGGTGTGCACGCCCATCGGATCGAGGTTTTCGATCGAGCAGACGATGATGCAGTTGTCGGCGCGGTCACGCACCACTTCCATCTCGAATTCTTTCCAGCCGATCAGCGATTCCTCGATCAGCAGCTCCGAGGTCGGCGAGGCTTCCAGGCCGCGCTTGCAGATCGCTTCGAATTCTTCCGGGTTGTAGGCGATGCCGCCGCCGGTACCGCCCATCGTGAACGACGGCCGGATGATGACCGGGAAGCCGAATTCCTTCTGCACCGTCCACGATTCGTCCATCGTGTGCGCAATGCCGGAGCGCGCCGAGTTCAGGCCGATCTTGGTCATCGCTTCCTTGAACTTCTGGCGGTCCTCGGCCTTGTCGATCGCTTCCGGCGTGGCGCCGATCAGTTCGCACTTGTATTTGTCGAGGATGCCGTTGCGCCACAGATCGAGCGCGCAATTGAGCGCGGTCTGGCCGCCCATGGTCGGCAGGATCGCGTCCGGGCGCTCCTTGTCGATGATGCGCTCCACCACCTGCCAGGTGATCGGCTCGATGTAGGTGACGTCGGCCATTTCCGGGTCGGTCATGATGGTGGCCGGGTTGCTGTTGACCAGGATGACCTTGTAGCCTTCCTGGCGCAGCGCCTTGCAGGCCTGGGCGCCGGAATAGTCGAATTCGCAGGCCTGGCCGATGATGATCGGGCCGGCGCCGATGATGAGGATGCTCTGGATATCGCTGCGCTTAGGCATTGTTGTTGTTCTCCGTGTTCGCCTGTTGATTTGCCTGTTTCTTGTGTTGCGCCATCAGTTCGACGAAGCGGTCGAACAGCGGCCCGACGTCGCCCGGCCCGGGCGAGGCTTCCGGATGCCCCTGGAAGCAGAAGGCCGGGAAATCGGTGCGCTCGAAGCCCTGCAGCGAGCCGTCGAACAGCGACACGTGGGTCACGCGGCAGTTGGCCGGCAGGGTGTTGATGTCGACCGAGAAGCCGTGGTTTTGCGAGGTGATCAGTACCTGCCTGCTGTCGAGGTCCTGCACCGGATGGTTGGCGCCGTGATGGCCGAACTTCATCTTGACCGTCTTCGCGCCCGAGGCCAGCGCCATGATCTGGTGGCCCAGGCAGATGCCGAAGGTCGGGATGCCGCGCTCGATCAGGTCGCGCGTGGCGACGATCGCGTAGTCGCACGGTTCCGGGTCGCCGGGTCCGTTGGACAGGAAGATGCCGTCCGGATTCAGCGCCAGCACGTCCGCCACCGGGGTCTGCGCCGGTACTACCGTGACCTTGCAGCCGCGCGCGGCCAGCATGCGCAGGATGTTGGCCTTGACGCCGTAGTCGAAGGCGACCACGTGATACTTGCCCTCGCCCAGCGCGGCGTAGCCGCTGCCAAGCCGCCATTCGCCCTGCTCCCAGGCGTAGCCCTTGTCGACCGACACCACCTTGGCCAGGTCCATGCCGGCCAGGCCGGGAAAGCTTTGCGCCAGTTCCAGCGCCTTCCTGCGGGTCGCGTCCAGATCGCCTTCATCGACCACGATGGCGCCGTTCTGCGCGCCCTTTTCGCGCAGCAGCCGGGTCAGTTTGCGGGTGTCGATGCCGGCGATGCCGACCACGTTTTCGGCTTTCAGGTATTCCGACAAGGTCTGGGTGGAACGGAAATTCGATACGCGCAACGGCAGATCCTTGATGATCAGACCGGCGGCGTGGATGCGGCTGGCTTCGACGTCTTCCGGGTTGATGCCGGTATTGCCGATGTGCGGGTAGGTCAGTGTGACGATCTGGCGGCTGTAGCTGGGGTCGGTCAGGATTTCCTGGTAACCGGTCATCGCGGTATTGAACACCACTTCGCCGATCGTGTGGCCGGCTGCGCCGATGGAAAAACCCTGGAAAGTCGTGCCGTCCGCGAGCGCCAGTATGGCGGCGGCCTGGCCGGGGAAAAGTGGCAGCAAGGTAACTCCTGAGATGGTTACCGCCGCTGCGCCGTGCCAAGACGACCGACAGGGGACCCGACCGGGTATGCCAGGGTGCCTTGAGAGTCTTTTCGGGACGAAATGGGGAGGGTATGCGCTACGACGGCTAAAATTGGCTAAACCGGGAAATTATAGCCGAGAAAGCACGTCCCGGCAAACGCGGCGCGGCCAGGAAAGACGCGTCGACGGCGCCATCCGGGCACCGCCGGCGAGGGGAGTTACCGTTTTTCAGGCGCTGCCGACAAGCCTCACAGGCCGAGCGCGGCGATGCCGGCGCGGGCGATCTGCACGTCTTCCGAAGACTTGACGCCGGATACGCCGACCGCGCCGACGCACTGGCCACCGGCCATGATCGGCACGCCGCCTTCCAAAAGCCCGGCCAGGTTCGGCGCGGTGATGAAGGACATCCGGCCGTTGTTGATCATGTCTTCGTAAATTTTGCTGTCGCGGCGCCCGAGCGCGGCGGTCCTGGCCTTGGCCGGCGCAATGTCGGCCGAGATCGGCGCCGCGCCGTCCAGCCGCTGCAGCCACAGCAGGTGGCC
>JBATWJ010000333.1:0-2532 GCA_049672545.1 Burkholderiaceae bacterium | reverse complement strand
GCGCGGCGGCGCCGACGCGGGCGGCGCCGGCCGGCAGCAGCGCCGCGATCAGGCAGACGATTGCCAGCAGCGCGAACAGGTAGCGCTGGATGATGCACAGCGGGCAGGGCAGCATGTTCTGCACGTGTTGCAAATAGAGCGCGTAGCCGAGCAGCGCCAGCGACACGATGGCGATCATCAGCAGGATGGGTTTGGCGGTTCTCATCGTTTCCTTGCGAGTGGGTGGCGGCGCACGATCATCCCATGCTTTCGCCGAGCGCCGCCAGCAGTTCGGCCTGGTGTTCGGCGGCCAGCGCATTGGTCAGTTCTTCCAGGTCGCCGTCCATGATGAAGTCGAGCTTGTACAGGGTCAGGTTGATCCGGTGGTCGGTCATCCGGCCCTGCGGGAAATTATAGGTGCGGATGCGCTCGCTGCGGTCGCCGGAGCCGATCAGCGACTTGCGGGTGGCGGCTTCCTGCGACTGCTGCTCGCGCAATTGCACGTCCTTGATGCGCGCCGCCAGCACCGACAGCGCCTGCGCCTTGTTCTTGTGCTGGCTGCGGTCGTCCTGGCATTCGACCACGATGCCGGTCGGCAGGTGGGTGATGCGCACCGCCGAATCGGTCTTGTTGATGTGCTGGCCGCCGGCGCCGGACGCGCGGAAGGTGTCGATGCGGATGTCCGACGGGTTGATCTGGACTTCGCCGACCTCGTCCGCCTCCGGCATCACCGCCACCGTGCAGGCCGAGGTGTGGATGCGGCCCTGGGTTTCGGTGGCCGGCACGCGCTGCACCCGGTGGCCGCCGGATTCGAACTTCAGCTTCGAATAGGCGCCGTGGCCGACCACGCGCACGATCACTTCCTTGTAGCCGCCGATCTCGGACGGCGATTCCGACACCATCTCGACCTGCCAGCGCTGCCGCTCGGCGAAGCGGGTGTACATGCGCAGCAGGTCGCCGGCGAACAGCGCCGCCTCGTCGCCGCCGGTACCGGCGCGGATTTCGAGGAAGATGTTGCGCTCGTCGTTCGGATCCTTCGGCAGCAGCATCTTCTGCAGGTCGAGTTCCAGCGCCTCCATGCGTTCGCGCGCGGCGCCGATCTCGTCCTGCGCGAATTCCTTCATCTCCGGGTCGGACAGCATCTGCTGCGCCGCCTGCAGGTCGGCGCCGGCGCCGCGGTAGTCGCCGTACAGCGCCACCAACGGCTGCAGCTCGGCGTGCTCGCGCGTCAGCCGCCGGTAGCTGTCCATGTCGGCGGTGGCGTTTTCCTGCATCAAAAGGTCGTTCAGCTCTTCCATGCGCTCGGTGAGCTGGTCGAGTTTGGCGAGCATGGAGGGTTTCATCGGATGTCTGCGATACGGATGACGGTGGAACGGGAAGGATGCGCCGGGGCGGCGTGGTGCGGCCGACGGCAGCGGCCGCGGCGCGCTAACGACGGGTGCGGAACAGTTGCGGCAACAGCGCCGCCAGCCGGGCGCGTTCGTCGCCGTGCGCCTGGTGCAGCGCCTGCTGCGGGCCGTGCAGGAACTTGGCGGCGAGGCCTTTCGACAGCGCTTCCAGCACCGCCTCGACATCGTCGCCGCGCGCCAGCATGCGGCGCGCGCGTTCCAGCTCCAGCATGCGGATCTGCTCGCTGCTGTCGTGTAGCTCCTGGATCACCGGCACGACGGCGCGGCTGTCGAGCCAGTGCATGAACGACTGCACGCGGGTTTCGATGATCGCCTCGGCCTGCGCGACCGCAGTCTGGCGTAGTTCGATGCCGGTCTGCACTGCCATGCTCAAGTCGTCGACGCTGTACAGGAACACGTCGTCGAGCCGCCCGACCTCGGTTTCGATGTCGCGCGGCACCGCCAGGTCGACCATGAACATCGGCTTGTGGCGGCGCTGGCGGACCGCGCGCTCGACCATGCCCAAGCCGATGATCGGCAGCGTCGATGCGGTCGACGACACCACGATGTCGAAGTCGGCCAGCAGTTCCGGCAGCCCGGCCAGCCGGATCGCGCGGCCGTTGAAGCGGTGCGCCAGCGCGGCGCCGCGCTCCAGCGTGCGGTTGGCGATGGTCAGGTTCTTCGGGTTCTGGGCCGCGAAGTGGGTCGCGCACAGCTCGATCATTTCGCCGGCGCCGATGAACAGCACGTTCTGCTCGGAAATCGTGTCGAAGATGCGCTGCGCCAGCTTGACCGCGGCGGCCGCCATCGACACGCTGTGGGCGCCGATCTCGGTGGTGCTGCGGATTTCCTTGGCGACCGAGAAGCTGCGCTGGAACAGCTGGTGCAGGTAGGTGCCGAGGCCGCCGGCCGCTTCCGCCTGCCGCACCGCGTCCTTCATCTGCCCGAGGATCTGCGGCTCGCCCAGCACCATCGAATCGAGGCCGGAGGCGACCCGGAACGCGTGCCGCACCGCGTTATCGTGCGGCAGCGTGTACAGGTAGGGACGCAGTTCGCCGTACGGCAGCTGGTGGTAGTCGGCCAGGAAGCGGGCGGTGGCGTCGATCGCGCCGTCGACGCCGCCGGCCAGGTCGCCGGCCGCGTACAGCTCGGTGCGGTTGCAGGT
>JBATWJ010000332.1:0-4177 GCA_049672545.1 Burkholderiaceae bacterium | reverse complement strand
GAAGAAATGCTGGCGGCGCTGCAAACCGAACTCGACGCCGCCAAGGGCGATGAAAGCATACGCGTCGTCGTGCTGGCCGCTACCGGCAAGGCTTTTTGCGCCGGCCACGATTTGAAGCAGATGCGCGCCGAACCATCCGAGGACTATTACAAGACGCTGTTCAACCAGTGCAGCAAGTTGATGCTGACGATTCCGCAGATGCCGCAACCGGTGATCGCGCGCGTGCAGGGCATCGCCACCGCCGCCGGCTGCCAGCTGGTGGCGATGTGCGACCTGGCGGTGGCAGCAAGCGACGCGCGCTTCGCGGTGTCCGGCATCAACGTCGGCCTGTTCTGCTCGACGCCGGCGGTCGGCCTGTCGCGCAACGTCGGCCGCAAGGAAGCGATGGAAATGCTATTGACCGGCGACTTCATCGATGCCGCCACCGCGCGCGAACGCGGCTTGGTCAACCGCGTGGTCGCGGCCGACCAGCTGGACGCCGAGATCGCGCAGCTGGCCGCGGCCATCGTCGCCAAGCCGGCGGTCGCGGTGGCGATGGGCAAGCAACTGTTCTACAAGCAGCTGGAAATGGGCATCGCGGCCGCTTACCAGCTGGCCGGGCAGACCATGGCCTGCAACATGATGGATGCGGCGGCGCAGGAAGGCGTGCAGGCCTTCGTCGACAAGCGCAAGCCGGACTGGCGTTAAGCGCCTATTCCGGCAGGCGCGACCGTTCCGCCGAGGCGCTTGGCGCGGCACTGCGTTGCGACTCCTCGGCATGGCTCGCCATGATGCCTCGCTGCGCCTGGTTCCGCACGCCTATCACCTCCGCTCCAACCGACCCCGCCTGCCGGAATAGGCTTCTAAGCGACAATCAGCTGGAGCGCGGCGCGAAGGCGATGATCGCCATGCCCGCCAGGGTGACGCTGGCGCCGACCATGTCCCAGGCCGACGGCCGCACGCCGTCGACCGCCCACAGCCATACCAGCGCGACCGCCACGTAGACGCCGCCATAGGCGGCATACACGCGCCCGGCCGCCGCCGGATGCAGCGTCAGCAGCCACGCAAACAGTGCCAGCGCCAGCGCCGCCGGCAGCAGCAGCCAGGCCGAGGCGCCTTGCCGCAGCCAGAGCCAGGGCAGATAGCAGCCGACGATTTCTGCCAGCGCCGTCAGGACGAACAAGGCCAGCGTCTTGGCGGCGAACAGCGCTGTCATAGATGCGGGAAATCCGGATTGTGCGCGACCTCCCACAGGAAGCCGTCCGGATCGGTGAAGTAGCCGGAATAGCCGCCCCAATCGGTCGCCTGCGCGGGCTTGACCACCGTGCCGCCGCAGCCGGCCACATGCGCCAGCAGCGCATCGACTTCCGCCTTTGATCCGACGTTGTGCGCCAGCGAAAAGCCGGGAAAGCCGGAGCCGGCCGCCGGCAACCCGGCATCGGCCGCCAGGTTTTCGCGCGGCCACAGCGCCAGCCAGGTCTTGCCCATTTCGAAGAAGGTCACCGACGGCGGCGTCGGCAGCTGCGGCAGGCCGAGGCCGTCGCGGTAGAAGCGGGTGGCGCGTTCGAGGTCGGCGACGCCGAGCGTGATCAGGCTGATGCGGGGTTGCATGGCTTTCTCTCTGGTTAATAGCTGAAGGGGATGGGCCGCAGGCGCGATCCACTCCGTGAAGTCTAAGGCACGCAGCGCTGGTTTTGCCGCGCCGTGCCAAGCGCACGCTGGCGGGTGGCGCCAACCGTCGGATTGCAGGCATGATCGTCAGCGCCGACAGCCGCAGCGCCAGTGCCGACCCTGCGTCAGCGGCGAAAGATCCAGAACAGGGTCGACAGCACCACCGAAATGACGATGCACGTCACGATTGGGAAGTGGAAGCTGAATCCCTCCCGCACGATATGAATGTCACCCGGCAGGCGGCCAAATGGAATCCGGGACAGCCACGGCCATGCCAGGCCTGCGGCCAGCAGAGCGATGCCAACGATGATGAGTACGCGTTGCATATGAACGGGGAAAACGGTTCAGAGCGACTAGATTCGATTGTGTTTCATTTTTTCAGAAATTGATGATTGGTACATTCGCGTGAACCTAAATTGCTATGGGTATCCGCGTTGAGAGTGGAAGTGGCCGATTACGGCCAAGAGCGGAAATACGCCCCAGCTTGATAGTTGTCGTTAAAACGGCGAGTTTATTCAACAGCATAGCTTCTCGATCTCCCTCACGGCCGTCGCCAGCCCGTTTTCCTGTTCCATCCGCCCGCCAAGTTCTGCAGCCCGCTTCTGGACTTCGGAACGTTCAACAAAGCTGATCGCCTTCCCCAAAGAGCCCACGTCCAGCTTCGCTCCATTCAGCGCGGGCGGCGCAATGCCCAGACGATGGAGGCTTTCGGCCCAGAAGGCTTGGTCGCCTGCAAAGGGGATGACGACAGATGACTTGCCAGCACGGGTGGCGGAATGGGTCGTCCCGGAGCCACCATGGTGAATCACGGCGGTAGTGCGCGGGAACAACCAGCTGTGCGGGGTGGTGCCGATGCGCAGGATATTGTCGGGCAGCTCGATGTCATCCATACCGCTCCAGCCTGGGTAGAACAATGCGCGCCGGCCAGCCAAGGCGGTTACCAGCGTCGTGGCTAAGAGCGGTCCATCTATCCCCGCCATACTGCCAAAGCCGATGTAGACGGGCGGCGGGCCAGCATGGAGAAAATCCGCCAGTTCAAGTGGTGGCGTGAAGTCGCTTGCGGGCGTCTGCCATTGGCCGCACACGCGGGCATGAAATGGCCAGTCGGCGGGCTGTGGCAGGATCGTCGGCGAAATTCCATAGAGCATCGGATGTTCGGTCGGCAGTCCTTGGCGCGCCGCTAGCCCGAGCACGTTCTGGCGCGCTTCATTCAAACTTTTCCTGAAGGCCAGCCAGACCAATTGATTGGTCAGTCTGAGGCTGGCGTAGTTGAGCCAACGCGGCACCAGACCAGGGGGTAGAAAGGGCGAAGGAAAGTCGCGCGAAGGCGTGAGCGGAATCATGCCGGTGCCGATGGCCGGGATGCCCAGGCGTTCAGCAACCGACAGGCCGATGAAACCGGCCAAGCCGGAGGTCAGGATGGCGTCGCAGCCTTCCGCCGCTGCCAAGGTTTCAACCGTCCAGGCGCGGGTATTCGCATTGGTGAGTTGCACCAGCGCCTTGGCCGTGCCTTTTGGCCCTTGACTGCTCCATGTGGAGAACAACTGTCGGATGTCGCCGGACAGCGCCGAGTTGGCCAGGCCGAGCTCTTCTGCCGAGCCGAGCGTGCGCGCGTCGCCGAGCAGATGGACGTCGTGGCCGGAGCTGCGCAACTCGTGGCCAAGGGCAACGAGGGGCCGGGTATCGCCTTCGGTGCCGTAGGTAAGGATCAGCAGTTTCATAAGATTTTTAAAAGTATACGTCGTATACTTTAGCATCCCTTATGCTCGTCCGGCTATGGCCCCCCTAACCGATCTGAAAAATCAAACCAACGCGCCTGTCAGCGGTCGGCGAAGGCTGAAAAAAGCGCACTTGATGCAACACATCGCCGCTGCCGCTGATGTGCTATTTCAGGCTAGTGGATACATGGCAGTGACGATGGAGCAGATTGCGTCGGCGGCCGAGGTCTCCAAGCGCACGCTGTACAAGCATTTTCCGGTGAAGGAGGCAGTGCTGGCGCATCTATTGGAGAGTGAACTGGCGCGCGATCTCGCCAGCCCCGCTTTCCAGCTCGACCTGAATGCGCCGTTCCGTGCCAACATCTCCGCACTGCTGGCGGAGTCGGCCGCCTGGTGCGAGCGCCATCCCGACTATCTGCTGCCGTATATCCGCTACAAGTTCGCCAGCTTCGAACCGAACGCCGAGACCACCGGCAAAGGCGACTTGGTACAGGTGTGGACGCTGCTGATCAGCGCCGCACAGCAGCGCGGCGAACTCGATCCGGAGCATCCGGCCGAACAGTTAGCAATCTATTTTCACTACCTGTATTTTGGCGCGCTGATGCGCTGGATCACCGACCGCCGGCTCGATCTCAAGCAAGAGTTCACGATGATGGTCCGGTTGTTCGTGGAGGGCGCCAGTGCTGACCTGCTAAGAATCGTGTAGCCACCCACTGGGTGAGTCTTCATGTTAATTTTGACATGGAGGTATACATGCAGAAGCGATTCACAGAAGAACAAATCATTGGTGTCCTTCGGGAGGCCGAGGT
>JBATWJ010000331.1:0-1786 GCA_049672545.1 Burkholderiaceae bacterium | reverse complement strand
GGCTGGGACTGGCGCGCATGATCGAATCCGCGCGCAGGCGGAGCGGCTGATGCAGGCCGCGCTGCTCGCCTTCGGCCGCGCGCTGTGGTCGCAGCTGCACTGGCGCATGCTGCTGCTGACGCTGCTGCCGTTCCTGGCCTCGGCGGTGCTATGGGGCGTGGCACTGTGGCTCGGGCTGCAGCCGCTGATCGACTGGCTGCAAGCCTGGTTCGTCGAGCATCAGGGTTTCGGCGCGGTCGGCCGCATGCTCGGCTGGCTCGGGCTAGGCGCGCTGAAGGCCGTGATCGTGCCGCTGTTGGCGATGTGGACGCTGTTGCCGCTGATGATCATGACGGCGCTGGTATTCGTCGCCACGCTGGCGATTCCCGCGATCGTCAAGCATGTCAGCTACCGCTCCTATCCGGCGCTGGAGGAACGACACGGCGGCACCTTTCTCGGCAGCCTGTGGACCTTCTGCTCGACCTTCGTAGTGTTTGCGGTGCTGTGGCTGCTGACCTTGCCGCTGGCGCTGGTGCCGCCGTTGACCTTCATCATCCAGCCGCTGCTGTGGGGCTGGATGACCTATCGCGTGATGGCCTACGATGCGCTGGCGCAGCATGCCAGCGCCGACGAGCGGCGCGCGATCCTGCGCCAGCACCGCTGGCCGCTGCTGCTGATCGGCGCCGTCACCGGTGCGATGGGTGCGGCGCCGACGCTGCTGTGGCTGGGCGGTGCGCTGTCGGTGATCCTCTTCCCGCTGCTGGCGGCCGGATCGATCTGGCTGTACGTGCTGGTGTTCGTGTTCACCGGACTGTGGTTCCAGCACTATTGCCTGGCGGCGCTGGCGCAGTATCGGGCGCGGACCAACGCCGGGGCTGCCGCCACCGCGGTTTTGCCGCATGATGCGCAGACGGTCCATTTCAAGGACATCAACTAGCGGGCGCCGCGCCCTTACGGAAACGACATGGCAATCGGACTCATCATCATCGGCGACGAAATCCTGTCCGGCAAACGCAGCGACAAGCACTTCGCCAAGGTCATCGAGATCCTGGCCGCGCGCGGGCTGCAGCTCGGCTGGGCCGAAATCATCGGCGACGACCGCGAACGCATCACCGCCACGCTGCGCCGCACGCTGGCCGGCACCGACATCGTGCTGTGCTGCGGCGGCATCGGCGCCACGCCGGACGACCATACCCGCCAGTGCGCGGCGGCGGCGCTCGGCGTGCCGCTGGAACTGCAGCCGGAAGCGAAGCGCCTGATCCAGGAACGCATCGCCGACATGGCGCGCGCCGGCAACGTGCCGGCCGACTTCGACGCGCCGGAAAACCTGCAGCGGCTGAAGATGGGCGAGTTCCCGCAAGGTGCGGCGATCGTGCCGAATCCGTACAACCAGATACCCGGCTTCGCGCTGTATCCCGGCAGTAGCCGGGCGCACTATTTCGCGCCCGGCTTTCCGGTGATGGCGTGGCCGATGATCGAGTGGGCGCTCGACACCCACCATGCCGGGCTGTTCCACCGCGACACGCGGCTGGAGCAGTCGGTGCTGCTGTTCGACGCGATGGAATCGACCATCACGCCGCTGATGGAAGCGGTCGAGGCCGACTTCCCCGGCACCAAGGTGTTTTCGCTGCCGAGCGTCGGCGACGCCGTCACCCGCCGCCATATCGAACTCGGCGTCAAGGGCGAGGCGCAGCAGGCAGCGCCGGCCTTCGAGCGGCTTCTGGCCGGGCTCGACCGGCTCGGCATCGCGTGGCAGCGGCACTGACGCGATCCTGATGCCGCCCTGACGCGGCGCCGCTTGCTATGA
>JBATWJ010000330.1:0-2218 GCA_049672545.1 Burkholderiaceae bacterium | reverse complement strand
GCGCAGCGCATCGGAGCCGGCGGTGCTCGGATAGCCGGCCAGACCATCGAGGCTGTCGGCCAGCGCGCGCTTGATCAGTTCCGGCGTCGGATGCTTCGGCTCGCCGATGCCGAGGCTGATCGGCCGGTAGGCCGGATTCGGCGTCACGCCTTGCAGCAGCAGGCGCAGTTTTTCAAACGGGTAGGGTTGCAGCTGGGCGAGAAGTGGGTTCACGGCGATGGCGGGACGGCGTTCGAGGGCGGTGGCGGAGGCACGCGGGGGAGCCGGCATTATAGCGCTGGCGCCGCCAGCGCGGGTCCGGGATATCGGCAGACGCACAGAGATACCTGGGAGTATCTGCCAAATTATTCCTATTCGTGCCCAATGTGGATGATATAGACGGGGAGTATGTAGATAGTGCCGTCTCTTTCTCAACGCGCCGGTTCCAGTTCGTCGTTTTTCATGGTCAGGTAGATCAGCACCGCCAGGATCGTGACGACGAAGCGGAAGGCGCTCGGCACGCCGTTCCATTCCTTCGACATCCACATGCCGAACCATTCGCCGCCGATCGACATGAACCCCACTTGCCAGGTCAGGAAGCCGAGCGTCAGTCCGGCGACCGCGACCCGCTTGGCGGCATGGAAGTGCTGGGCGTCGACGTGGCGCGCCTTCAGCAATTGCCAGCCGCCGATCCAGCACAGCAGCGCGGTCAGCGCCTCGAGCGCGATGATCAGACAGTAGCCGGCATGGTGCAGCAGCGCCGAATCGATCGCACGGTAGCCGATGCGGCTGTCGGGAAAGATCGTATCCATCAGGAACACGTGATGGACGAAGGCGAAATTGGTGCCGTAGTCGGTGATGTTGCCAAAAGCCACCAGGCTGGCGAACAGCGCGATGGCCAGAATCATGGAGGCCTTGGAAAGCCGGATCATCATGGTTGGTCTCCTGCGACGGGCCGCGCCGGCTGGATGGCCGGTTCGAAGGCGTGATTCGAAGGCGTGAATATATCGCAACATGTCGAGAGGGCAGCGAGCGCGCCGCCGGCGAGACCGCGGTAGGCGGCGCTTGTGCCTGGCACCAAAGCTGCCTACCATCCCGGGTCGCTTTCAAGGAAACCGCCCATGAGCCAGCCTCCGATCGAACCGCCGCCGGCATCCTGGGCAGAACTGCTGTCCGCGCGCAACCTGCTGCGTTCGCTGGCGCTGACCGGCGGCATCGCGCTGCACGCGGTCAACATCTATATCGTCGCCACCGTGCTGCCGACGGTGGTGCGGGAAATCGGCGGCCTCGAATACTATGCGTGGAACACCACGCTGTTCGTGGTGGCGTCGATCGTCGGCTCGGTGCTGGCGACGCGCCTGATCGACGCGCTGGGCGCGCGCATCGCCTATCTGCTGGCGTTGGCGGTCTTTTGCGCCGGCGCGCTGGGTTGCGCGGTGGCGCCGACCATGTTGTGGATGCTGATCGGGCGCGCGGTGCAAGGCCTGGGCGGTGGTTTGCTGTTTGCTCTGGCATATGCGTTGATCCGGCTGATTTTCGATGAAGCGCTGTGGAGCCGCGTGATGGCGCTGGTGTCCGGCGTCTGGGGCGCGGCAACGCTGTTGGGGCCGGCGATCGGCGGCGTGTTCGCGCAGGTCGGTCATTGGCGCTGGGCTTTTCTGGCGGTGCTGCCGGTGGCGGCGGTGCTGGCGCTGATCGTGATCGGACAGCTGGGTGGGAAAGCGGCGACCGACAACGAGCCCGCCGCGCTGCCGCTGGGCAAGATTGGCTTGCTGGTGGCCTCGGTACTCGCCATTTCACTGGCCAGCCTGGCCCCGCAAGCGAGTTGGAACATCGCCGGCATCGGCGCCGGGCTGGGGCTGCTGATCCTGATGGTGGCGCTCGACCGCAAGGCCAGGGCACGGCTGATGCCACGAGGCGCCTACTCGCTGTCCAGCCAGCTGGGCGCGATCTATGCTTGCATGGCGTTGCTGATCATCGGCATCTCCACCGAGGTGTTCATCCCTTACTTCCTGCAAACCATCCACGGCCGCACGCCGCTGGCTGCCGGCTACATGACAGCCTTCATGTCGTTCGGCTGGACCACCGCGTCGTTGATCGGGTCCGGGCGCATCGGCGCCAGCGCCGATCGCATGGTGCGGCTGGCGCCGCCGATCGTTCTGGCCAGTCTGCTGCTGCTGATGCTGACGACGCCGCGCCCGGGCCTGATGGCGGGCGCCGGCGGGATGGTGCTGTATTG
>JBATWJ010000329.1:0-10128 GCA_049672545.1 Burkholderiaceae bacterium | reverse complement strand
ACCGCGCGCTGCAGGCTGCCGATGTCGGCGCCCATCTCGTGCGCCTTTTCGATGATGATCTTCAGGAACGACGGCGTGCCGACGTAGGCGTCGGGTTTGAGTGCGACCATCGCCTGCACCTGCATCTCGGTCTGGCCGCTGCCGGCCGGGATCACCGCGCAGCCGAGCGCGGCGGCGCCGCCTTCGACCATGAAGGCGGCTGGCGTGAAGTGGTAGGAAAAGCAGTTCTGGATCACGTGCCCGGCGCGCAGGCCGACCGCGTAAAACGGCCGCGCGTAGCGCCACCAGTCGCCGCCGCGCCCTTCCGGGTCGAAGATCGGGCCGGGCGACATGAACCAGCGGCCGAGCTGGCGCGGCTCGGTCGAGGTCAGGCCGCCGAATGGCATGTCGGCGTGCTGCAGTTCCTTCAGGTCCGACTTGCGCGTGACCGGCAACTGCGCCAGCGCCACGCGCGAATCGATCGCCGCCGCCTCGACGCCGGCCAGGATGCGGCCCCAACCGGGCGCGCGCTGCGCGCGCGCCAGCAATTGCGGCAGGCGCGCCATCAGATCGCGCTCGCGCTGTTGCGGGTCGCGGGTTTCGAGGGCATCGAGGAAGTCGGCCATGATCGTGTCGGACTGCGAATAGGGACAAAGGGAAGGCGGAAAAACGCTCAGGCCAGCCAGCGCTTGCGGCGGCGGTAGAACTTCATGTCGCGGAAGCTCTTGCGGTCGCCGCCGGAGACACCGAGGTAAAACTCCTTGACGTCTTCGTTGTCGGCCAGATCGGCGGCCGCGCCTTCCATCACGACGCGGCCGTTTTCCAGGATGTAGCCGAAGTCGGCGTAGCGCAGCGCCACCATCGTGTTCTGTTCGGCCAGCAGGAACGACACCTTTTCCTTCTGGTTCAGGCTCTTGACGATCTCGAAAATTTCTTCCACCAGCTGCGGCGCCAGCCCCATCGACGGCTCGTCCAGCAGCACCATCGCCGGCCGCGCCATCAGCGCGCGGCCGATCGCGCACATCTGCTGCTCGCCGCCGGAGGTGTAGCCGGCCTGCGACTTGCGCCGCACCTTCAGGCGCGGGAAATAGGCGTAGATCTTTTCCAGCTCGTGCCGCACCTCGGCGTGCGACAGGCGTCGCGTGTAGGCGCCGGTCAACAGGTTGTCCTCGATCGTCAGGTGGGCGAAGCAGTGGCGGCCTTCCATCACCTGGATCACGCCGCGCTTGACCAGGTCGTTCGGCGACAGGCGGTCGACGCGCTCGCCGCGGAATTCGATGCTGCCCTTGCTGACGTCGCCGCGTTCGGCGCGCAGCAGGTTCGACACCGCCTTCAGCGTGGTGCTCTTGCCGGCGCCGTTGGCGCCCAGGAGCGCGACGATCTTGCCGTCCGGGACTTCCAGCGACACGCCTTTCAGCACCAGGATCACGTGGTCGTAGATCACCTCGATGTTGTTGATGCACAGCGCGGCGCGGTTCTGCAGCGCATCGTTGGCGGCTGCTGGAAGATGCGCGAGTCCTGCTTCCATTCATATACTCCTGGTGGTGGTGCCTTGTGTCGGGCGTATGGCGGAAATTTTTATCACATACTCCCGTTGTCTCAGGCGGCCAAAATCCTGCCGGCTTTCCGGCGGCGGCTGTCGGCAACTGCCGCCGGAAAGCCGCCCGCGGCGCCGCCGCGGGCGGAAAGGACTGCCGGCCTTACTTCAGGCAGCCCGGGGTGATGCCTTTTTCCTTCGCGTACTTGGCGGCGTTGGCCTGGAACAGCGGGTGGATCAGCGCCTTGTTGCCTTCCATCCAGTCGGAAATGATGACCCACTTGCTGCCATCCCATTGCTGGATCTTGACCTTGCCCGAGCCTTCATGGTTTTCGCAGGAGGTCTTGATTTCCGGCAGCAGGCCGGTGGCGCCGAGCTGCTTCAGGTGGGCGTTGTCGAGGTTCAGGTTTTCCAGCGCCCAGCGCATCTGCTCGCCGGTGATGGTCTTGCCCTTGCCGAACTTGGCCTGCGCGTTGCGGATCGCCTCGACCGTGATGATCGCGATCGACACGCCGCGGTTGTACAGCGCCGAGCCGACCTTGCTCTGGTCCTGCAGGTTGCCCTTGCCGGCGCCGTACACCACCTTCTTGATGCCGGCGATCGCCGGCGGCGCGTCGCCGGCGACGTTCCAGGTGGCGCTCATGTAGCCCTTGGCGGCGGGACCGGCCGGCACCGTGTCTTCTTCCGAGCCGGCCCACCAGGAGCCGATGATCTTGTCGCGCGGGTAGCCGACCTTTTGCGCCGCCTTCAGCGCGGTCGGGTTCATCACGCCCCAGCCCCAGAAGATCACGTAGTCGGGCTTTTCCTGGCGGATCTTCAGCCATTGCGCGCCCTGCTCGTTGCCCGGGTGGGCGACCGGGATTTCGACCACCTCGAACTTGCCGAGCTTGGCTTCGGCTTCCAGCGCCACGATCGGCTCCTTGCCGTAGGCCGAATCGTGGTACAGGTAGACGATCTTCTTGCCGGCCAGCGAACCGTTGTTCTTCGACGCCAGGAACTTGACGATCGCCGACACCTGCATCTGGTAGGTGGTCACCAGCGGGAAGGCCCACGGGAATACCGAACCGTCGACCGCGTCGGTGCGGCCGTAGCCGGCCATCATCAGCGGCACCTTGTCCTGCACCGACTTGTCGATCAGCGCGTAGGCGATGCCGGTCGACATCACGTTGAAGGCGGTGCCGTGCGCCACCGGGTCCTTGCCCTTCAGCCGCTCATAGCATTCGACGCCCTTGGCATTGTTGTATTCGGTCTCGCACTCTTCCCAGGTCAGCTTGACGCCGTTGATGCCGCCGTCCTTCAGGTTGACGTAGTTCAGGTAGTCGATGAAGCCGCCATACCAGGCGGTGCCATTGGCCGCGTACGGGCCGACTCGGTAGCTGGGCAGCGCGATGAACTGTTCGTCCGCCATCGCCTGGCTGGCCGGCAAGAGCAGTGCCGACGCGGCCACCGCGGTCAGCATGAGTTTGTTGAGCAGTTTCAAGATGGTCTCCTTTTATACGTTGAACGGATACAGCAACGACCTACTTCCGGATGCAACCCATTTCAGTGAGGGAAAGGCCACAGGCGCAGTTTTTCCTTGGTGATCTGCCACAGGCGCGCCAACCCGTGCGGTTCGACGATCAGAAAGAAAATGATCAGGCCGCCGAACACCATCATCTGGATATGCGACACGTCGGCATTGGTGAACGGCAGATTCAATAGTGCCGCCAGCGGCGGCAGGAAATTGTCGAGCAGGATCGGCACCAAGAGGATGAAAGCCGAGCCGAGGAAGGCGCCCAGCACGCTGCCGACGCCGCCGACGATGATCATGAACAGGATGCGGAACGACAGCTCCAGCGAAAAGCCGTCCGGCTCGACCGAGCCGAGGTAGCAGAACGCGTACAGCGCGCCGGCCACGCCGCAGAAGAACGACGACACCGCGAACGCCAGCAGCTTGGTCTTCATCAGCGGGATGCCGATCACTTCCGCTGCCACGTCCATGTCGCGCACCGCCATCCAGGCGCGCCCGGTGGAGGATCTCACCAGGTTTTTCGCCAGCAGCGCCATCACGCAGACGATGGTCAGCACGAACAGATACTTGGTCATCGGCGTGTCGATCGGATAGCCGAAAATTTCCAGCCTTTGCGCGCTGATCACGCCGGATGAACTGTAGTTGGAAAACCAGGAAAACTTGGTCAGCACCCAGACCACGAAGAACTGCGCGGCCAGCGTCGCCACCGCCAGGTAGAAGCCCTTGATGCGCAGCGACGGCAGCCCGAACAAGACGCCGACGCCGGCCGCGCACAGGCCGGCCAGGATGAACGAGACCAGGATCGGGATACCCTCGATGCGCAGCTGGAAGTTGTAGGCGGCATAGGCGCCGACCGCCATGAAGGCGGCGGTGCCGAGCGACAGCTGGCCGGCATAGCCGGTCAGGATGTTCAGGCCGAGCGCGGCCAGCGCCAGCACCAGGAACGGGATCAGGATGGCCGAGAACCAGTATTCGCTGGCGAATCCCGGCATCGCGAGGAAGGCGATCGCCAGCACGATCGCCATGCCGATGCGGTCCTGGCGGATCGGGAAGATCTGGCTGTCGGCGAGGTAGGAAGTCTTGAACTGGCCGGCTTCGCGGTAGAGCATTGAGTCGTCTCCTGGTGCTGCTTTGTTGTTGGTCGGCTGCGACTTAGGGCGGCCGGCCACGATGTATTCGTTATCTTTTCTGTCTGTCGTTCCGGCGAAAGCCGGAACCCAGAGGCGTTTGTGGCTAAGCGATACCGCTGCTACTTCGTGGTGACTGGCCGGGTGTGGCCCGGTGGCCACTTACTTTCTTTGTCTCGCCAAAGAAAGTAAGCAAAGAAACGCGACCGCAAGACGCTGGCCTTCGGCTTCCCGCTGCTGCGGCAGCGTCCAAGCGGGGGGTACGTCAAAAGCAGCTTCAAAAGCAACGGCAACTCAAAACCGGCTACACCCGATCGATATGCTTCTCGCCGAACAGCCCCTCCGGCCGCACCAGCAGGAACAGCAGCGCGAACACGTACGGGAACCAGCCTTCGATGCCGCCGAAATTGCCGCCGAACCAGTCCTGCATCACCGGCGGGATGTAGATTTCGGCCAGCTTTTCCGACATGCCGATGATCAGGCCGCCGACGATGGCGCCGGGGATCGACGTGAAGCCGCCGAGGATCAGTACCGGCAGCGCCTTCAGCGCCGTCATCGTCAAGGCGAACTGCACGCCGTTGCGCGAGCCCCACAGCAGGCCGGCGACCAGCGCGACGAAGCCGGCCAGACCCCAGACGATGGCCCAGATGTGCTGCAGCGGGATGCCGAGCGACAGCGCGGCCTGGTGGTCGTCGGCGACCGCGCGCAGCGCCCGTCCGACCTTGGTCTTCTGGAAGAACAGCGCCAGCAGCACTACCAGCAGCACCACCATGCCGGAGGCGAACAGGTCGAACTTCGAAATGCCGATGCCGATGCTGTCCATCACCGACATGATCGGCTCGTCGACGATACCGAGGTCGATCGGACGGTTGGCGTTGCCGAACAGCATCGGCCCCAGCCCTTCGAGGAAGAAGGTGAGGCCGATGGTGGCCATGAACAACGTGATCTCCGGCTGGTTGACCAGCTTGCGCAAAACGAAGCGCTCGGTCGCCAGCCCCAGCACCACCATCGCCGCGAACGAGCCGACGATCGCCGCCCACATCGGCAGGCCGTAGTCCATCAGCCCGACCACCGCCAGCGCGGCGAAATACACCATCGCGCCCTGCGCGAAGTTGAATACGCCGGAGGCCTTGTAGATCAGCACGAAGCCGAGTGCGACCAGCGAATACATCAGCCCGGACAGCAGGCCGCTGATCGCCACTTCAAAAAAGAATTGCATCGTTCGGTTCCTTGTTGCGGTATCGACGCTAGTGCGTGGTGCCCAGATAGGCCTTGATCACTTCCGGGTTGTTCATCACTTCGTCCGGCGTGCCGTCGCCGATCTTCTTGCCATAGTCGAGCACCACCACGCGGTCGGAAATGTCCATCACCACGCCCATGTCGTGCTCGATCAGCACGATGGTGGTGCCGAACTGGTCGTTCACATCGAGGATGAAGCGGCACATGTCCTGCTTTTCCTCGACGTTCATGCCGGCCATCGGTTCGTCCAACAGCAACAGGCTCGGCTCGGCCGCCAGCGCGCGCGCCAGCTCGACGCGCTTTTGCAGGCCGTAGGCCAGGCGCCCGACCGGCACCTTGCGGATGTGCTGGATTTCGAGGAAGTCGATCACTTCCTCGACTGCCCGCCGGTGCGCCATTTCCTCGTTGCGCGCCGGTCCCCACCACAGCGCGTTGGCCAGCAGGCCGGAGCGCATCCGCGTGTTGCGGCCGGTCATGATGTTGTCCAAGACGCTCATGCCCTTGAACAGCGCGATGTTCTGGAAGGTGCGGGCGATGCCCTGGCGCGCCGCCTTGGTCGGGTTCATCTGGCGCCGCTGTTCGCCGTGGAACACGATGCCGCCCTGCTGCGGGTGGTAGACGCCGTTGATCACGTTTAGCATCGAGCTTTTTCCCGCGCCGTTCGGGCCGATGATGGCGCGGATCTCGTGCTGGCGGACGTTGAAGGAAATGTCGGTCAGCGCCTTGACGCCGCCGAACGCCAGCGAAATGTTTTGCAGGTCGAGGATGACGTCGCCGATTTTTCGTGTAGTGGTCATGGTCGGGATCTAGGCGGCCTGGCGCACCGCGGCAAAGGTCTTGACGTCGCGGATCTGCAGTTCGGCGGCCACCGTGCCCTGGCGGCCGTCCTCGAACTTGACCTGGGTTTCGATGTACTGCGAGGTCTTGCCGCCGTACAGCGCCTCGATCAGCACCGCGTACTTCTGTTCGATGAAGCCGCGCCGCACCTTGCGCGTGCGGGTCAGCTCGTCGTCGTCCGGGTCCAGTTCCTTGTGCAGGATCAGGAAGCGGTGGATCTGCGAATCGGCCAGCAGCGGATCGGCGGCCAGGTCGGCATTGACCTTTTCCACGCATTCGGCGATCAGGTCGACCACCGGCTTCTGCTGCGCCAGGTCGGTATAGCCGGAATAGGCGATGCCGCGCCGCTCGGCCCAGTTGCCGACCGCCTCGATGTCGATGTTGATGAAGGCGGTGCACTGCGCGCGGCCGTTGCCGAAGGACACCGCTTCCTTGATGAAGGGGAAGAACTTCAGCTTGTTCTCCAGGTACTTCGGCGCGAACATCGCGCCCGACGCCAGCTTGCCGACGTCCTTGGCGCGGTCGATGATCTTCAGGTGGCCGTCGGCATCGAAATAGCCGGCGTCGCCGGTCAGATACCAGCCGTCGGCGTCGAAGGCTTCGGCGGTGGCGTCCGGCCGCTTGTAATAGCCGGCGAACATGCCGGGGGACTTGATCAGCACTTCGCCGGCGTCGCTGATCTTGATCTCGACGCCGGACACCGGCGGGCCGACCGTGTCGGCCTTGACCTGGCCGTTCGGCTGCACGCAGGCGAACACGCACACCTCGGTCGAGCCGTACAGCTGCTTCAGGTTGATGCCGATCGAGCGGTAGAACGAAAACAGGTCGGGCCCGATCGCTTCGCCGGCGGTGTAGCCGACGCGGATGCGGCTCATGCCCAGGACATTCCTCAGCGGCCCGTACACCAGCAGGTTGCCGAGCGCGTAGCGGGCGCGGTCGACCAGGCCGACCGGCTTGCCATCCAGGATGTCGGGGCCGACCTTGTGCGCCACGCCCATGAAGTAATGGAACATGCGGCGCTTGAGGCGGCTGGCGTCTTCCATGCGGATCATCACCGTGGTCAGCATGTTTTCGAAGATGCGCGGCGGCGCGAAGTAATAGGTCGGGCCGATTTCGCGCAGGTCGTTCATCACCGTGTCGGACGACTCCGGGCAGTTGACCGTGAAGCCGGTGACGAAGCCCTGCGCGTAGGAAAACAGGTTGTCGCCGACCCAGGCCATCGGCAGGTAGGACAGGATGGTGTCGGCGTCGGTCAGCCCTTCCATCTCGGCGCCGGCGCGGGCGCGGTCGATCACCGCGCGGTGCGTCATGCAGACGCCCTTCGGGCGGCCGGTGGTGCCCGACGTGTACAGCATGATGGCGACGTCGTCCGGCTGCCCGGCTTCGACCTCGCGCAGGAAGAAGTCCGGGTGCTCGCGATCAAAGGCGCGGCCGAGTTCCTGCACCTTGTCGTAGGCCGTCAGTTCCGGCTGCGCGTAGTTGCGCATGCCGCGCCCGTCCTCGTAGACGATATGCGCCAGCCGGGCGCCGAACTGCGGCATGGTGTCCTTGATTTCGAGCAGCTTGTCGACCTGCTCCTGGTCCTCGACCACGGCGAAGTCGATTTCGGCGTCGGCCAGCACGTAGCCCATGTCGGCCGCCGGCGCGTCCTGGTACAGCGGGATCGGTACGCCGCCCAGCGCTTGCGCGGCCGCCATCGCCCAGTACAGGCGCGGCCGGTTGTCGCCGATCACCGCCAGGTTCATGCCGCGCTTGAAGCCGAGCGCCGCCAGCCCGCAGGCCAGCGCCCGCACTTCATCGGCGACCCGCGCCCAGTCGGCGGTCTGCCAGATGCCGAGATCCTTTTCGCGGAACGCCGGCTTGTGCGGGCGCGCCTGCGCGTGGTGCAGCAGCAGCCGGGGAAAGGTCTCCGGCGCCGCGCGGGGCGTTGTCTCCACCATCGTTTCCCTCTTGTGACGGATATCGTGGTCGCCTGTCGCCGGGCTTGCCGGTCTGTGCAGTCCGCCAGGGGCGGAGGCTGGGCGTGTTTGTGCGATGATAGTACTCACTGTTCGCCGGGCCGGATGTCATTTCGAGGACAATTCGCCGATTTTCGATACTGCATTGCACCATGAGCCAACCGCCGACGCCGATCCGCCAGATGCTAGACAAGACCGTGTGGGCGCGCGCGCTGACCGCGCCGCAGCTGGCGCGGGTCGAGCAGGAAGTGGTGCTGAAATCGGTGCCGGCCGGCGGCTATGTCTGCAGCAAGGGCGAGCCGGTCGACTACTGGATCGGCGTCAACGAAGGCTTGCTGAAGATGAGCAGCGTGTCGCCGGAAGGCAAGACCGTCACCTTCACCGGCCTGCTGGCCGGCGGCTGGTTCGGCGAAGGCTCGCTGCTGAAGAACGAGCTGCGCAAGTACGACGTGGTCGCGCTGCGCGACAGTTCGGTCGGCTACATGCCGCGCGCCACCTTCCAGTGGCTGATCGACAGCAGCATCAGCTTCAACCACTTCCTGCTGCAGCAGTTGAATGAGCGGCTGGCGTTCTTCATTTCGATGGTCGCCTACGACCGCATGCTGGAGCCGGACGCGCGCGTCGCCTGCTGCCTGGCGGCGCTGTTCAATCCCCACCTGAATCCGGCTTCCGGCCGCGAGCTGCAGATTTCCCAGGAAGAAATCGGCTACCTGTGCGGCACCTCGCGCCAGCGCGCCAACCAGGCGCTGCAATTGCTGGAAAAGGCCGGGCTGCTGAAGGTCGACTACGGCAGCATCACGATTCTCGATCTGGACGGCTTGCGCCGCTTTCAACCCTGACGGCGACCTGAACTGAAAGGAGTTTTTGCGATGACCACGCCGCAGCTTCCGTATGCCACGCTGGCGCCGAAACAGTTTCAGCTGCAGCGCGAGCTGTCGGCGTCGCGGGAGACGTCGACGCTCGGCAAGAGCCTGCTCGAAATGGTGTTCCTGCGCGCGTCGCAGATCAACGGCTGCGCCTTCTGCATCGACATGCATACGCGCGCGCTTGCTGGCAGAGGGCGAAGACCTGCAGCGCATCAACAGCGTGCTGGTGTGGCGCGAGACCGATTTCTTCAGCGCGCGCGAACGCGCCGCGCTGGCCTGGACCGAAGCGCTGACCGAGATCGCCCAGACCCACGCGCCGGACCCGGTGTTCGACGCGCTGCGGCCGCATTTTTCCGACGTCGAGATCGCCGAGCTGGGCTTCGCGGTCACCGTCATCAACAGCTGGAATCGGCTGGTGATCGGTTTTCGGCAGCCGGTCAGGAAGGCGCCGCTGCGGGTCCAGGAGCGCTGAAGCACCGGCGCGCCGCAGAGCGTCGTCGCAATTTCAGATAGCGGGAGTATGCATCAAATCTGCAGGTATTTTGCCCGAAATAGACTGCCCATGAGGGGAGTATATGGGCGGAGCCGTCACTCGAAGCAGACTTCGCCGGCTGCCGCCGAACGGCTGCCGGGCCGCGGCGCATTGCTGGCGCCGCGGTAGGCGAACACCGCCGACAGCTTGACCTCGCCGCTGTCGTTGCGGCCGGCCGCATGGAACAGGCCGCTGTGGAAGAACACGGCGTCGCCGGCCTGCAGTTGCGGTGCCACGCCGTGTTCGAACAGCGCCTGGTTTTCCGGCAGTTCCGGGCGCAGGAAATCCAGCGCATCGAGCCGCTCCGCCGCGATCGGCAGCCGGTGCGAGCCGGGAATGAAGCGCAGCCCGCCGTTGCCGGCATGCTCCGGTCCCAGCGCCAGCCATAGCGACACCAGTTCCGGGCGGTCGAACGCCCAGTAGCGGATGTCGCGGTGCCAGCCGGTGGCGGTGCCGAAATCCGGATGCTTGGTCATCACGCAATTGTGGTGCGCCAGCGTCAGGCACGGCGCCTCGCCCAGCAGCTGGCGCACCGCGCCGACC
>JBATWJ010000328.1:0-4063 GCA_049672545.1 Burkholderiaceae bacterium | reverse complement strand
CCGCGCAACTGAGCGGACTTGCGGCGACGGCACGGCGTGCCTGACAACCCGCCGCGCCCGAATCGCCTGGCGGGTGTGTCAGGGCAGCCTAATCGCCCGCTCGTCGCAAGCGCAACGCATTGCTGATCACCGACACCGAACTCAGGCTCATCGCCAGCGCCGCGATCAGCGGCGACAACAGCTGCCCGGTGAACGGATACAGCACACCGGCGGCCAACGGAATCCCGAGGGCGTTGTAGGCGAACGCGAAACCGAGGTTTTGCCGCATGTTGCGCACCGTATCGACCGACAGCGTCCGTGCGCGCACGATCGCTCGCAGGTCGCCCCGGACCAGCGTCACATGGGCGCTCTGGATGGCGACATCGGTTCCCGTGCCCATCGCGATCCCGACATCGGCCTTAGCCAGCGCCGGGGCGTCGTTGATGCCATCGCCGGCCATCGCCACGACGCGGCCTTGCGCCTGCAGCCGCTCGACCAGCAGCAGCTTGTCGTGCGGCTTGACTTCGCCATGCACCTCGGCGATCCCGAGTTTCCGGGCGACCGACTGCGCGGTCGTGACGCCGTCGCCGGTAGCCATCACCACCGTCAGACCGGCCGCGCGCAGCGCCTCCATCGCTTCCGGTGTGGTCGCCTTGATCGGATCGGAGACCGCGATCAGGCCGGTCAACTGGCCCACGCATGCCGGGTACATGACGCTCGCGCCCTCGCCCCGCAGTGCCTCGGCTTGGCTGGCGAGCAGCCGCCAGTCGACCTTTTCCGACTCCATCAGCGCGGTGTTCCCCAGCGCAATGCGCTGGCCGGCCAACGTCCCGCGCACGCCGATGCCGCTGGACGACTCGAACGACTCCGCCCGGGTCAGCGTCAGGCCGCGCCGGCGCGCCTCGGCGACGATGGCGTGGGCCAACGGATGCTCGCTGCCCTGATCGATGCTGGCGGCAATCTGCAGTACGTTTTCTTCATGAAAACCGGGTGCCGCAACCACGCTGTCGAACGCCGGCTTGCCTTCCGTCAGAGTTCCGGTCTTGTCGACGATCAGCGTGTCCACCTGGCGCAGGCGCTCGATCGCCGCGGCATCCCGGAACAGCACACCCTGCGTCGCGGCGCGCCCGGTGGCGGCCATGATCGACATCGGCGTCGCCAGGCCGAGCGCGCGGGGACAGGCAATGATCAGGACCGCGACCGCGTTGACGAAGCCGAACACCCAGCTCGGCTCGGGACCGAACCAGCCCCATAGCAGCAGCGTCAGCAGCGCGACGCCGACCACCACGACCACGAAATAGCCGGCCACCACGTCGGCCAGCCGCTGCATCGGCGCCCGCGAGCGCTGCGCCTGCGCCACCATCTGCACGATCTGCGCCAGCATGGTCTGCGAGCCTACCTTTTCGGCGCGCATGATCAGGCTGCCGCTGGTATTGATGGTGGCGCCGATCAGCTTGTCGTCCGACCGTTTGGTAACCGGGACCGGTTCGCCGGTCAGCATCGATTCGTCCACCGCGCTTTCGCCGTCGAGCACCACGCCGTCCACCGGCACCTTCTCCCCGGGACGCACGCGCAGCACATCATCGATATGGACATGGGTCAAGGGCACATCGTGCTCGCTGCCGTCGTTGCCGATCCGGCGCGCGGTTTTCGGCGCCAGCCCCATCAGCGCCTTGATCGCGGCGGAGGTCTGGGAGCGTGCCCGCAGCTCCAGGATCTGGCCCAGCAGCGTCAGCGAAATGATCACCGCAGTCCAGCGCCGGCATCACCGGCTCCAGCGCCATGCCGCAGAGCGGACAACTGCCCGGTGCCGGCTGCCGGATTTCCGGATGCATCGGGCAGGTATACATCGTCCCCTCCGGCGCGATCGGGGTCGGCTCCGGCATGGCCTGACCTTCATACGCGCACGGATCGGCGCGAAACTTGTCCATGCAGCCGCTGCTGCAAAAATAATGGCGCCGGCCGCCGTACGAGATCGATTTCTCCGGGTCCGGCACGACCGTCATTCCGCACACCGGATCGGTGGCCCCGGGTTCGTGCTGCTGGTGCGAATCCGCGTGCATGGCTGCTCCTCGGTAACCGCTCCGGCCTCATCGGGCGCCGCCCTGCTGCGCACCGCCCGGACAAAACAATGATCTGCGGGATGCCGTCCGGCGTCAATCCGGCTGCCGTGCGACCGCAGCCTCAACTGCCGCGCTTGGACAGGTAGATTCCCAGCAGGAGCAGCACGCCGCCGGCGATCTGCAGCGGCGCCAGCACTTCCTGGAACAGGAACCAGGCGGCAATCGTCGCGGTCAGCGGCTGGATCAGGAGGCTGACCGAGGCCAGCGGCGCCGGCAGGTGCGCGAACGCATAGGCAATCACGGTCTGGCCGCCGATCTGCGCCAGCAGACCGAGCGCCAGCAGCGGCCACCAGCCGGCCGCCTGCAATGGAAAAAAGGGGCCGGGCGTGAGCAGCGCGAACGGCAGCAAGGCGAGCGCGGTGATGCTGGTGCTCCAGGCCATCAGGCGCGCGGTCGAATAGCGCTCGCGCGCGTCCTTGATCACCAGTTGGTAGGCGGCGTAAAACACCGCCGAGAACAGGCCCAGGCCGTCGCCCAGCAGCTTGCCGGCGCCGGCAGCGCCGCCGGCGTTGGGGCCGACCAACAATACCGCACCGATCAGCGCCAGCGCCATGCCGACCAGGAACACGCGTGCGAACCGGGTCTTGTGCACGCCCCACATCCACAACGCGATGAAGATCGGCGCGAAGTTCGACAGCAGCGAGGCGTTGGACACCGTGGTGTAGTGCAGCGCCAGGTGCCAGACGCCGATGTCGCCGGCGAAATAGATGCCGGCCAGTGCCAGCGCCGGCGCGAAGCCGGTGCGCTTGCCGGCGGCGCGATCCTGACCGCGCACCGCGAACGCCCACAGCCACAGCAGCGGTGCCGCCAACGCCATGCGCCAAAATGCCGACGCCACCGGATTGACGTCCGACCAGCGCATGAAGATGGCGCCAAAACCGATCGCGGCGCCGCCGATCAACAGTAGCGCGAAGGCGCCGGCAGGGAAATGCTTGGAAGACATCGGATGGAAGGAAAAACGGAACGTGGAGCGCGAGGTACGGGCAGGCTGGCCGCGCCGGAAACGCCGAAACGGAAAATCGGGAAAGCGGGATGGCCGTCAGCCCAGCAGTACCCCGATCTGCGCCGCGGCGCCGTCCGATGGATTGTGCCTGAAGCCGCTCTTGGCAAAACGCTGCCAGCGCCCCAGCACGTAGCTGACGATCAGGCTGGCGCGCGGCGCCGCCTCTTCCTCGCGCAACTGCTGCTGGCTGGCGGCGATGCGCAGCGCCTGCTTGATCGCCAGCTCGATGCGCTCGACGAACTGGTTCATCCGCTGCTGCAGCCGCTCATCCTCGTTGACCAGCGCATCGCCGATCAGCACCCGCGTCATGCCGCGGTTCCTCTCGGCGAAATTGAGCAGCATCGCGGTGATCGCGCCGGCCTGCGCCAGCCCGCTTTCCTCGCGCTCGGCGATCTGATTGATCAGGCCGAACACGCTGCCTTCGATGAATTCGATCAAGCCCTCGAACATCTGCGCCTTGCTGGCGAAATGCCGGTACAGCGCCGCCTCCGACACTTCGAGCCTGGCCGCCAGCGCAGCGGTGGTGATCCGTTCGCCTTTTGGCTGCTCGAGCATCGCCGCCAGCGTCTGGAGGATTTGCAGCTTGCGTTCGCCGGGTTTGGTGGTAGCCATGTGGACTCTTGCGTAGCGGGTCGGTGAGCGATTGGAAACACCATGCCGACCGGCGGCACGCGGGTCAGCGCAGACGATGCAGATTACCAGATAGTTGCCGTACGGACTTTATTCTGAGGTCGACGTAGGCCGGCCGCGGCAGCCGTGTCAGGGCGAACGGGCTGGACGCATCGTCGCTTGCACTCCGCGCGCGCGCGCGCTGCGCCGCCAGATAGCGCGTCACCCACACGGTGCGCAGCCCGAGTGCCTTGGCGCTTTTCAGGTTCTCCAACGTATCCTCGACCAGTACGCAATGCCGCGCCGGCACGCCTTCGCGCGCCAGCAGCCGGCGCAGCAGCTGCGGCGC
>JBATWJ010000327.1:0-3265 GCA_049672545.1 Burkholderiaceae bacterium | reverse complement strand
GCGCCGGCGCCAGCGGCTGCAGCGCGAGGCGCGCGAAAACGACGCGCGGCTGGCGGCCAAGGCGGCCGCCAAGCTGAAGGAAGTCAGCGCCGAAGCGCAGGCGACGCCCGAGCAGCAGGCGGAAGCGGCGCGCAAGAAGGCGATCATCGAAGCCGCAATCGAGCGCGCGCGCCAGCGCCGCGAACAAATGGCGTCGCCGAAGGAAGAACAAGCATGAATGCCGAGCAACGACGCCAGATCTTCCAGCGTTTCGAGGCGGCCGATCCGCATCCGACCACCGAGCTGGAATACACCACGCCGTTCGAGCTGCTGATCGCGGTGATCCTGTCAGCGCAGGCGACCGACGTCTCGGTCAACAAGGCCACGCGCCACCTGTTCCCGGTAGCCAACACGCCGGCCAGGATGCTGGCGCTCGGCGTCGACGGCCTGATGCCGTACATCAGCACGATCAATTTCTATCCGACCAAAGCCAAGCACGTCATTGAAACCTGCCGCCGGCTGCTGGACGAATACGGCGGCCAGGTGCCGCGCTCGCGCGAGGCGCTGCAGACGCTGCCCGGGGTCGGCCGCAAGACCGCCAACGTGGTGCTGAACACGATCTACGCAGAAGCGGCGATTCCGGTCGACACCCACATCTTCCGCGTCTCCAACCGCACCGGCATCGCGCCGGGCAAGACGGTGGAAGCGGTCGAGCAGCAGCTGATGCGGCTGGTGCCGCCGGAGTTCCAGCTGCACGCGCACCACTGGCTGATCCTGCACGGCCGCTATACCTGCATCGCGCGCAAGCCGAAGTGCTGGAACTGCATGATCGCCGACCTGTGCGAATACCAGCCGAAGACGCCGCTGCCCGAGCAGGGCGTCTGACGCGAGCGGCGCTCAGGCGATGCGGCAGGCTTCGTCGAAATCCAGGCGCGGCCCGCGCGGATACAGCTGCTCGCCGTTGCCGTAGCCGAGGCCGCAGACGAAGTTGACGCGCACCGCGGTGCCGGCGAAGAAGGTCCGGTTCAGTTTTTGCACGTCGAAGCCGGTCATCGGCCCGCAATCGAGGCCGAGCGCGCGCGCCGCCAGCATCAGGTAGGCGCCCTGCAGTGACGAACTGCGCATCGCGTTTTCCTCGATCTTGGCGGCGTTGCCGGCGAACCAGGAGCGGGCGTCGGTGTGCGGAAACAGCTTCGGCAGCTTGTCGTAGAACTCCATGTCCATGCCGATGATCGCCACCACCGGCGCGCTCTTGGTCTTTTCCACGTTGCCGGGGTCCATGCAGGCGACCAGCTGTTCCTTGGCTTCGGCCGACTTGACGAACACGATCCGCGCCGGCGAACTGTTGGCGGCGGTCGGCCCCCATTTCATCAGTTCGTAGAGTTGCACCAGGAGTGCGTCGTCGAGCGGGCGGTCGGACCAGCGGTTGTGGCTGCGGGCATGGCGAAACAGGAGATCGAGAGCGGCGTCGTTCAGCATGATGGATAAAAATCGGTTCGAAAAGAGCCGGCAGGGCGTACCGGCGCGCAAACGCCGCGTATGGTAGCCCAAGGCCGGCGACGGCGCCGGCGGGTACAATGAAACGCGCGCCGCTGGTTGCCGCGCCCTCCCCTTTTTCCAGATACTTTTCCGGTTCCGCCCCGATGTTCAATCCCTCCCAGCATGAAGTGCGGCAGTTCTTTTGCGAAGTCCGGCGCAAGCAGCAGGCCGGCGAGATCCTGACGCCGCTGGAAGCGATCGCGCGCGACTGGATCGTGCAGCATCCGGAATACGCCGACGATCTCGCCGATCCGGAGCGCGCGCTGGCGGCCGACTACCCGGTCGAGGGCGGCCGCACCAATCCGTTCCTGCACCTGGCGATGCACCTGTCGATCGCCGAGCAATTGTCGATCGACCAGCCGCCGGGGATCCGTGCCGCCTTCCTGGCATTGGCGCAGCGGCTCGGCTCCGAGCACGAGGCCCATCACCAGATCATGGAATGCCTGGGCGAGATGATCTGGAATTCGCAGCGCAGCGGCCTGCCGCCCGACGGCGCCGCCTACCTCGATTGCGTGCAGCGCCGCGCACGCTGAAAACGCGGGAGTATAGGCAAAATCCGCAGGTATAACGCCCAGCATGGCGGCACATGCTTGGGAGTATATGGATGCGGCGGCCTGCGGCTGGTGGGATAGTAGGCCACCAGTTCGATCTCCTCGGCCGTCATCTGGTGCGACGTTGCGCATCCGGCCGTTGAGGCCGTTGTTGCGGCTGCCGCTGGCGCAGGCGCGCAACCGGGCGCTGATGTAGGCTGCCGCCTCGCCGTCGAGGATCGGGCTGGCTATCCGGAGGAGAAAGAAGGGAGCGGAAACGCAAACGGCACCGCAGGCGGTGCCGTTTCGGCGGAAGCGCCGGCGGCGGTCGCCGCGGCGCCGAAAAACCAGCTTACTTGCGCAGCACCAGCGAGCCCGGCAGGCTGTGCAGGTAGGCAGCGATGTTGCGGATGTCCTGGTGCGACAGCGCCTTGGCCTGCGCGCCCATGATCGCGTTGCCGCGGCCGTTGGGGCCGTTGACGCCGCGCTGGTAGGAAATCAGCGCGTGCTCGAGGTAATCCTGGTGCTGACCGGCCAGCTTCGGATAGCTGGGATCGATCGGGCTGTTGTAGTCGGCCCCGTGGCAGGATGCGCAATTGAACTTGGCGGCGGCCGCCTTGCCGGCTTCGACGTTGCCGCCGGCCAGCGCGCCGGCGGCGGCGGTAGCGCAGATCGCGGCGACCAGCGGAGAGAGGATCTTGTTCATGTGCATGTCCGTTATTTTTGCTGTGCGTAGTACGCCGCGACGTCGGCGATGTCCTGGTCGGAGAGGCTTTCGGCGATGCCGCGCATCGACGGGTGCTTGCGGTCGCCCTTCTTGTAGGCCTGCAGCGCGCTTTCGATGTACTTGGCGCTCTGGCCGCCGATCATCGGCACTTCGTAGACTTCGGGAAATGCGGTCTTGTAACCGGGGATGCCGTGGCAGCCGATGCACATCGCAACCTTGTTTTCAGCTGCCTTGGCATCGCCGACCACGTCCGCTGCCGCAGCGAGATTGGCGGCCGCCGCGAGCGTGAGGAATACAGAGATTTTTTTCATGTTGAGCGGAATAGTTAAAGCGGAACCGGTTTGGTGCAAGGACTGCCGCATGGATTGCGCGAAGCCTGTTACTCCGCGACACAAAAAAACGGTTAATTCTAACTCAAGAATATTGCATAGTCCAAACACTCCGCCCGGCCGCCGCCCGCGGCAAGGCGGCCCGTGGGCAGCATCCACAC
>JBATWJ010000326.1:0-2079 GCA_049672545.1 Burkholderiaceae bacterium | reverse complement strand
GAACTGGCCGGGCCGGCCTGCGTGCTGCGTCCGGGCGACCCCGGCTTCGAAGAGTGCGAGGCCTGCCAGTAGGCGCCGGCCGCATCGATCACGCCGGACCGGCCGCTTGCGCCGGATCGGCCGGACGGCGGCGCCAGCGCCGCCACTATCGCGAAACGAATCAGAAAGAGGAAAAAACATGCTGACCTGGGACGAAGAACCGACCATCACTCCCGCCGCGCGAGCGCCACAGATGCCACCGCAGCCGCAGCCGCAGTTGCAGCCGGCAATGCCGGCGTCCGTTCCGCGCGGCGACGATGCGCTGAACCCGGCGCTGGTGTCCAAGCCGGCCCCGGTCGAGGCCGGGCGCCGCATCAATGCTGCCGACAAGCGCATCATCAACGGCCAGACCGACGTCAACCAGCTGGTGCCGTTCAAGTACAAGTGGGCCTGGGACAAGTATCTGGCCGGCTGCGCCAACCACTGGATGCCGCAGGAAATCAACATGCAGCGCGACATCGAGCTGTGGAAGGATCCGAACGGCCTGACCGAGGACGAGCGCCGCATCGTCAAGCGCAACCTGGGATTTTTCGTGACCGCCGACTCGCTGGCCGCCAACAACATCGTGCTCGGCACCTACCGCCACATCACGGCGCCGGAATGCCGCCAGTACCTGCTGCGCCAGGCGTTCGAGGAGGCGATCCACACGCACGCCTACCAGTACATCGCCGAATCGCTGGGGCTGGACGAAGGCGAGATCTTCAATGCCTACAACGAAATCGCATCGATCCGCGCCAAGGACGAATTCCTGATCCCGTTCATCGATACGCTGACCGATCCGAACTTCAGGACCGGCACGATGGAGAACGACCAGAAGCTGCTGAAGTCGCTGATCGTGTTCTGCTGTCTGATGGAAGGGCTGTTCTTCTACGTCGGCTTCGTGCAGATCCTGGCGCTCGGACGGCAGAACAAGATGGTCGGCGCATCGGAGCAATACCAGTACATCTTGCGCGACGAATCGCTGCACTGTAACTTCGGCATCGACCTGGTGAACACCATCAAGATGGAAAACCCGCACCTGTGGACCGCCGAATTCCGCGAGGAGATCAAAGCGTTGTTTTTGCGCGCGGTGGAGTTGGAATATCGTTACGCAGAAGATACAATGCCGCGAGGTGTGCTGGGCTTGAATGCGCCGATGTTCAAGGGGTATCTGCGCTTCATCGCGAATCGCCGCGCACAGCAAATCGGGCTCGATCCGATGTTCGCGCAAGAAGAAAATCCGTTCCCGTGGATGAGCGAAATGGTCGATCTGAAAAAAGAGCGCAACTTTTTCGAAACCCGTGTAATCGAATATCAAACGGGCGGCGCACTCAACTGGGAATAGACGCGAAGAGGCGAACGGACAGGCAGCCGCAACCGGAACAACCGACGCGATGGATGGCCAACCGCAGCGTCGGTCCCGGGGCACCGGATCCGAAATCAGCGCGCAGCCGCCATGAACCATTCCGCGGCCGCCACAACGAAGGACGTTCTCACCGAATTTAATGGACAGTACAAGACCGGTTCGATCTTCTCTGTGCCTGCCGCCGAATCCGGAGCTGCCGGAGAAGGTGGCTTTTTCTTTGGGAAATCCGCCGTTTTTTTCGCAAACGAATTCCATCGCTGGCGTTGCTGCCGGCATTTTTTTTGGCTACGACTGCCTCCAGCATCCGGCTTCGCCGCACCGCCTTGCGGTGCCGGCGCCGGATTTCCAGGCGTAGCCAATCATGGCTGAAGCGCTGCATCGATGAGGGGATGCAGCAGTTCAGCTGGTGCCGTATTCATTAGCGCAAGCAGCGGTTTGCTTGTGCCGATGAATAATCCGCTTGTCCATCGCGCGATGGGTAGGGCGGGTTTCAATCTTGTAGCTTGATTTTCCATCACGTGAAGGAGAAGCAAATGGCAACAGCAGCAAAAAAACCCGCAGCGAAGAAGCCAGCTGCGAAGAAAGACGCTCCGGCCAAAAAACCGGTAGCCGCCAAGGCGGCTGCCGCTGCCAAGAAACCGGCAGCGAAGGCCGCAGCGCCGAAGGCGGCAGCGGCGAAGAAGCCGGCTGCGAAG
>JBATWJ010000325.1:0-1881 GCA_049672545.1 Burkholderiaceae bacterium | reverse complement strand
GTGCTGGCCGGCGGCGCCGGCGCGCTGGCGGCCGCCGCGCTGAAGGAAAAGCTGGTGCGCATCGGCGCCTACATGCTGGGCAGCAGCGCCGCCTTCATCAGCGTCGAGGACGGCATCATCACCGCTCAGGACAACGGCCGCTCGGTGAGCTTCGCCGAGCTGGCCGACACCGTCTATTCGCAGATGGGCAAGCTGCCGAAGGACGTGGTCGAGGTGCTGGAGGCAACCCGCTCCTACGACCCGGTGTGGGGCACCACCAGTTCGTCGACCCATTTCGCGGTGGTCGAGATCGACCCGGAAACCTACATGGTGCATGTCAAGGACTACCTGGTGGCCGAGGACTGCGGCCGCATGATCAATCCGCTGGTGGTCGACGGCCAGGTGCACGGCGCGGTGGCGCAGGGCATCGGCGCCGCGCTGTTCGAGGAAGTGGTGTACGACGAGCGCGGCCAGATCCTCAGCGCCAGCCTGGTCGACTACATCGCACCGACCGCGCCGGAAATCCCGCCCATCGACGTGCTGCACATCGAAACCGAACTGCCGAAGACCATCGGCGGCTTTCGCGGCATGGGCGAGGGCGGCACCATCGGCGCGCCGGCGGCGATCGCCAACGCGGTGGCCGACGCGCTGCAGCCGCTCGGCATCGAAATCCATCAACTGCCGATCACCACGGAACGCCTGTTCCAGCTGATCTCACAACAATCCACTACACAGGAGAAAGAAGCATGACCCAGAAATTGGCTGGCAAGGTGGCGCTGGTAACCGGCGCCGGGCGCGACGTCGGGCGCGCGATTTCGCTGGCGCTGGCCGCCGAGGGCGCCACCGTCGCGGTGAACTACAACAGCTCGCAGACCGAGGCGCAGGCCGTGGCCGGCGAGATCGAGGCGGCCGGCGGCAAGGCGCGCGCCTACCAGGCCAACGTCGGCGACTATGCGCAGGTCGGCAAGATGGTGGAAGCGGTGGTAGCCGACTTCGGCCGCATCGACATCCTGGTCAACAATGCCGGCGTGGTGATCGGCGAGCGCTTCGTCAACACCACGCCGGAGCAGTGGAAGAAGCAGATCGACGTTGACCTGTACGGCACCATTCATACCTGCCACGCGGTGGTGCCGCACATGATCCGCCAGAACGGCGGGCGCATCGTCACGCTGGCCGGCGATTCGTCGCGCATCGGCGAAAACGGCCTGGCGATCGCGGCGGCTGCGCGCGCCGGCGGCATCGCGCTGATGAAGTCGCTGGCCAAGGAACTGGGCCGCGCCAACGTCACCGCCAACGCGCTGTCGCTGGGGCTGATCGAGACCGCCCACTCCGACCCGGAATTCCTCGCCGCCAACCGCGACAAGATCGTCCGCCAATACCCGCTGCGCCGCATCGGCAAGCCGGACGACGTGGCGCCGGCGGTGGTGTTCCTGGCGTCCGACGACGCCGCCTGGATCACCGGCCAGGTGCTGAGCGTCAACGGCGGCTTCTGCATGGTCTAGCCGGTGCGCCCACAAGAAAGGATGGAGACATGATTCATACCGACTTGATTGCGCCGGTCGGCACGCTGATCCGCCGCCACGCCGAGGCCTGCCCGGACAAGCTGGCCTATCGCGACGGCCGCTCGGCGGTCAGCTACGGCGAACTGGCGGTCGCCACCGCCCACCTGGCCGGCCATCTGCAGGATGCCGGCATCGAGCCCGGCGACAGCGTCGCGATCTTCCTGCCGAACTCGGTCGAGTGGGTCGAGAGCTGCCTGGCGATCGTGCGCGCCGGCGCTGTCGCGGTACCGATCAGCCACGACGCGACGCCGGCCGAACTGGCCTACCGCATCGAGGACGCCGGCTGCAAGGCGATCGTCACCACCGACGAGCGGCTGCCGCTGGTCGACACGGTGCGTGC
>JBATWJ010000324.1:0-2727 GCA_049672545.1 Burkholderiaceae bacterium | reverse complement strand
GCATTGGCGCAGGGGCGGCGGCGCTCTGGCTCTGCGGCTGCATCACGACCATCTGTTGCTGCGGGGCCGGCGACGACTTGAGGATGCGGACCTTGCTTTCGCCTTCGGTCACTTCCAGTTCGGCGATGTCGGATTCGGCCACCAGGTCGATCAGGGTTTTGAGTTTACGTAAATCCATGTGAATTCCTTCGATCGGAAGTGTTCTTGGTTTTTGAATGCAAGCGCCGCGCAGCTGAAAAGCGCGAAAGATGCGTAAAGTTAAAGCTCGTTCAAGGCAAAATCGAGGGCGAACCGATAACCGGCCGGACCCAGTCCGCACACCACGCCGGCCGCCAGGCCGGACAGGTAGGAAAAGTGGCGGAACTGTTCACGCTGATGCACGTTGGAGATATGCACTTCGACGAATGGGATCGCCACCGCCGCCAGCGCATCGCGCAGCGCCACACTGGTATGGGTCAGGCCGCCCGGATTGATGACGATCGCATCCACTCCCTCTTCGCGGGCGGCATGGATGCGGTCGATCAGCGCGCCTTCATGGTTGCTTTGAAACTTCGCCAAGCGGGCGCCGGCGGCTTCCGCCTGCGTCTGCGCGGCGCGCTCTATGTCGGCCAGCGTGGTGCTGCCGTATACTTCCGGCTCCCGCGTGCCCAGCAGATTCAGGTTGGGCCCGTTGAGTAGAAGTAGATTTTTTGCCATGGAGATGTGACTCCGTTTGCCGACGATGGCGAATTTTGCCGCCAAATGCCGTCGATTGGCAAGGTAAAAGATTTTTTGGGGACTACAGCATGGCGAGATCGCGGCGCAGTTCATCGATCTTCAGGCGCCCCAGATACGTCTTACGGATATGGCCGTCGGCGCCAACGATAACTGTAAACGGCAGGCCGCCGGCCTGGTTGCCGAACAGCCGCGACAGGTCGCTGCCGCCCATGCCGGCCACGTAGACAGGATAGCCGATTTTCAACTTTGATGAGAATTCGGCAATGTTGGTCGCGGAATCGATGCCGATACCGATGATCTGGATGTTCTTTCCTTGCAGTTCCGTTTGCAGGTCGGTCAGCTCCGGCATTTCTTCGACGCACGGTGCGCACCAAGTGGCCCAGAAATTGACCACCAGGTTCTTGCCGCGCCACTGCGACAGTGGTTGCGGCGCGCCGCCGGCGTCCGGCAGCGTCTGGCCGTACAGGCTGGAAACGGCGGCCGGCTGGGCCGCCACCGGCGCGAAGCGGCTGGCGCTGAAGTACATGCCGGCGCCGGCGCACAGCGCGCCGACCACCACCAGCAGCGCGAGTTGGCTTTTTTTCATGGATTTTCGGTGTCCTCGATCAGATGGCGCAGTGCGTCGGTGTCGCAGCGCGCGATTTTGCGGCCGGAGCCGCTGCGGGCGGCGCTGCGCAGGTCGTCCGGTTCGTACAGCGCCAGGTGCAGGCCTTCGCCCTGGGCCAGGAAGCTGAGCGTTTCGACCGCGTCCGAATGGCCGTTGAAGTGCGGCGTTTCCGATACTTCGAAGTTGACCCGCTGATCCAGCAAGAACATCGCGACTTCCTTGCCGTTATCGGGAAAAAGCTGCAGATAGATATCGGAATGCTCGCCGGCGGTGCCGTTTTGCACGGCGCCGGTCAGGTAAGGGCGGAAGCGCGCCAGCCGCTCCATCCATTCCAGCGCCAGCCGGCGCAGCTTCAGCAGCCGCGCCGGCTGGCTGTCGGCCAGGAACAGTTCGTTGTAGCGCCGGACTTCTTCCTCGACCTGCGCATTGTCTGGCATGACATCGCCGCGGATACGGGTGTCGCCGAGCAGCTGGCGCGCGCTCTTGCGCTTGGCGCTGGCGTAGTCGGCGCCGTCCTCGGCAATCAGGCGCGCGGCGCCGGCGGCGATTTCGGCGCGCAAGCTTTCGATAGGGGTTTCTGGGTTCATCGCCCGCTCTTTGCAAGTCGGCCGGTTCGGCGGCGGCCGCTCGGGTAAAATCGTGGCTGCGCCGGCCCGCGCGGCCCGGCCGCCCGCCATCGGCCGGCGCAGCGTTTCCTCATCCCCCGGAATTCTACAATGCATATCCACATCCTCGGCGTCTGCGGCACTTTCATGGGCGGGCTGGCGCTGCTGGCCCGCGATGCCGGACACCGGGTCACCGGTTGCGACAGCAACGTCTATCCGCCGATGAGCACCCAATTGCAGGCGCAGGGCATCGAGCTGATCGAAGGCTTCGATCCGGCCCAGGTCGATTTGCGGCCGGATTTGTTCGTGGTCGGCAACGTGGTGTCGCGCGGCAATCCGCTGATGGAGGAAATCCTGAACCGCGGCCTGCCCTATGTGTCCGGTCCGCAATGGATCGGCCAGCACATCCTGCAGGACAAATGGGTGCTGGCGGTGGCCGGCACCCATGGCAAGACCACCACGGCGTCGATGCTGGCCTGGATCCTGGAGGACACCGGCTACGCGCCCGGTTTCCTGATCGGCGGCGTGCCGCTGAATTTCGGCGTGTCGGCGCGGCTGCCGGGCGCCGGTTCCGAATTCTTCGTGATCGAAGCCGACGAGTACGACACCGCGTTCTTCGACAAGCGCAGCAAGTTCGTCCACTACCGCGCGCGCACGGCGATCCTGAACAATCTCGAATACGACCACGCCGACATCTTCCCCGACCTGGCGGCGATCGAAACCCAGTTCCACCACCTGGCGCGCACCGTGCCCGGCATCGGCCGGCTGCTGGTCAACGGCGACGAGCCGGCGCTGCGG
>JBATWJ010000323.1:0-4992 GCA_049672545.1 Burkholderiaceae bacterium | reverse complement strand
GGTGCGCCAGTATTCGGCGGTCAACGGCCCGGCCGAGCGCGACACCATCGTCATCGGCATCAAGCGCGAGCCGGATTCACGCGGCGGCTCGCGGTCGATGCATGATGAGGTACGCGAAGGCACACTGCTGCAGGCCTCGGTGCCGCGCAACACCTTCCCACTGGCGCCGTCCGGCAAGCGGCCGATCCTGGTCGCCGGCGGCATCGGCATCACACCAATCCTGTCGATGGCGCAGGCGCTACATGCTGGTGGCCAGCCGTTCGAGCTGCACTATTTCGTGCGCGGCGAGCAGTACGTGTCGTTCCGCGAGCGGCTGGCGGCGCTGGGCGACACGGTGCGGCTGCACCTCGGGCTGGACGCCGGGCAGACCGCAGCCGCGCTGCGCGACATCCTGCACGGGCGGCCGCTGGAGCAGTCCAAGGTCTACGCCTGCGGCCCCGGCCCGATGCTGGAGATGGTCAAGGCCACCGCGGCGGCCGGCGGCATCGGTGCCGACGACATCCATTTCGAATATTTCAGGAACGATGCCCAGCCGGCGCCGGGCCAGCCGTTCACGGTGCGGCTGCAGCGCTCGGCGCGCGAATTCGAGGTCGCCAGCGGCCAGACGCTGCTGCAGGCGCTGCATGAGCATGGCGTCGCGGTCGAGGCGTCGTGCGAACAGGGTGTGTGCGGCTCCTGCTTCACCGAAGTGGTGGCGGGCGAGCTGGAGCACCACGACCTATACCTGTCGGCCGCCGAAAAAGCGTCCGGCAAGTGCCTGATGCCGTGCGTGTCGCGCGCGCGCGGCGGCACGCTGGTGCTCGACCTTTGAACCGCAGCGAGGCCCCGATGATCACCCTCTACGACTACGAACTGTCCGGCAACTGCTACAAGGTGCGGCTGCTGCTGAACATCCTCGGCCTGCCCTACCAGACCGAAGACGTCGAATTCTTCCCGTCGCGCCAGCACAAGTCGGAAGCCTTCCTGCGCGTCAATCCGCTCGGCCAGCTGCCGGCGCTGCGCGACGGCGAGCTGCTGCTGCGCGACGCGCAGGCGATCCTGGTCTATCTGGCCAGCCGCTACGACGCCAGCCGCCGCTGGTATCCGCTGGACCAGCCGGCAACGCTGGGCAAGATCAACATGTGGCTGGCGTTCGCCGACGGCCTGACCGGCTCGATTTCGGCGGCGCGCCTGCACGACCTGTTCTTCTACGACTTCGACGTCGACCAGTGCCGCACACGCGCCCATCAGCTACTGCGTATCCTCGATGAACACCTGTGGTTCGAGGAAAGCGAAGGCCGCTCCTGGCTGTGCGGCGGCGATGCGCCGACCATCGCCGACATCGCCTGCTTCCCGTACGTGATGCTGGCCGACGAGGGCGGCATCTCGCTGATCGACTATCCGGCGGTGCGGCGCTGGACCGACCGTGTCAAGCGCATTCCCGGCTTCGTCGTCATGGCCGGCATTTTCCCGGTGGCGCCGGCGCTGGAGCCGGTGTCCCACGCACAAGGCGCCATGCGTCCATAATAAGACCCGTTTTTTGGCCACGGCCGTTCACCAGGAGACAAGATGAAACGTCGTACCGTACTGACCGCAATGCTGGCCGCCAGCGCCCCCGGAATACCGTGGGCACTGGCGCGCGCCGCCGATCCGCTGAAGGTCGGCTTCATCTATCTGGGGCCGGTCGGCGACGCCGGCTACGCCTACCAGATGGACCTGGGACGGCAGGCGCTGGAAAAGAACCTCGGTGCCCAGGTTGCGGTACGGGCGGTGCCCAACACCAACGAGGGGCCGGATTCCGAACGGGTCGCGCGCGAGCTGACCGCCGACGGCTGCAAGCTGATCTTCGCCGCCTCGTTCGGCTACATGAATCCGGTGCTGAAGGTGGCCAAGCGCAATCCAGGTTGCTACTACACGGTCGGCAGCGGATACCTGACGGCACCGAATTTCGGCGGCTACAACGCCAAGTGGCATGAAGGCAGCTACCTGTCCGGCATCGTCGCCGGCAAGATGACCAAGAGCAACGTGATCGGCTACGTCGCCCCGCACCCGGTGCCGGACGTGATGTGGGCGATCAACGGCTTCATCCTCGGCGCCCGCAGCGTCAATCCGAAGGCCGAGGTGCGCGTGATCTTCGTCAATTCCTGGTACGACCCCGGCAAGGAACGCGAGGCGGCGCTGGTGCTGATGAACCTGAACGCCGACGTCATGACCCACTTCACCGACACCCCGAGCGCGCTGCAGGCGGCCGAGGAAAAGGGCGTGTGGGCGATTTCCTTCCATTCCGACATGTCGAAGTACGCGCCGACCAAGTACCTGACCGGTCTGACCCACAACTGGGGCGACTTCTTCACGCAGACTGCGAAGAACGTCATGGCCGGCACCCAGAAGGGCAGCCTGTACTTCGGCGGCATCAAGGAAGGCGTGGTCAAGATGGCGCCGTTCGGCCCCGGCATGCCGGCCGATGTCGCGGCGCTGGTGCGTGCCAAGGAACAGGAAATCGCCTCCGGCAAGCTGAACGTGTTCGCCGGCCCGATCAAGGACCAGGCCGGCACCGTGCGCGTGGCCGCCGGCAGCGTCTACCCGGAAGCGCAGCTCGGCAAGATGGACTGGTTCGCCGAAGGCGTCATCAGCAGCGCCAAGAAGTAATATCCAATATCCCGGCCGGCCAGCGCGGCGATGCGCGGCCGGCAACCTTTTTCCCATCCCCTACCCTGCAACCCGACGGCCCTTGCCGTCGCCACACGGAGTTTGAACACGATGAAGACCAAAGCAGCAGTCGCATGGAAGGCCGGAGCGCCGCTGACGATCGAGGAAGTCGAACTGGGCGCGCCGCGCGCTGGTGAAGTGCTGATCGAAGTGAAAGCTACCGGCATCTGCCACACCGACTACTACACGCTGTCCGGCGCCGATCCGGAAGGTATCTTCCCGGCGATCCTCGGCCATGAGGGCGCCGGCGTAGTGGTCGAGGTCGGCCCCAACGTCAAGAGCCTGAAAAAGGACGACCACGTGATCCCGCTGTACACGCCGGAATGCCGCGAGTGCAAGTTCTGCCTGTCGCGCAAGACCAACCTGTGCCAGGCGATCCGCTCGACCCAGGGCCGCGGCCTGATGCCGGATGCCACCTCGCGCTTCACGCTGGACGGCAAGCCGATCTACCACTACATGGGCACGTCGACCTTTTCCAACTACATCGTGGTGCCGGAAATCGCGCTGGCCAAGATCCGCTCCGACGCGCCGTTCGACAAGGTCTGCTACATCGGCTGCGGCGTCACCACCGGTGTCGGCGCGGTGCTGTTCACCGCCAAGGTCGAGGCCGGCGCCAACGTGGTGGTGTTCGGTCTGGGCGGCATCGGCCTGAACGTGATCCAGGGCGCCAAGATGGTCGGCGCCGACAAGATCATCGGCATCGACCTGAATCCGGAGCGCGAAGCGATGGCGCGCAAGTTCGGCATGACGCATTTCCTGAACCCGAAGGAGCACGAAAACATCGTCGACGCGATCGTCCAGCTGACCGACGGCGGCGCCGACTACAGCTTCGAATGCATCGGCAACACCCAGGTGATGCGGCAGGCGCTGGAATGCACGCACAAGGGCTGGGGCCGCTCGATCATCATCGGCGTGGCCGAGGCCGGCGCGGAAATTTCGACTCGGCCGTTCCAGCTGGTCACCGGCCGCAAGTGGGAAGGTTCGGCCTTCGGCGGCGCGCGCGGCCGCACCGACGTGCCGAAGATCGTCGACTGGTACATGGAAGGCAAGCTGAACATCGACGACCTGATCACACACACGCTACCGCTGGAGCGGATCAACGACGGCTTCGAACTGATGAAGCGTGGCGAATCGATCCGCTCGGTGGTGCTGTACTAAGGATGGCCGCGATGATGGAAACCTTGAGCCAGCACCGCTGCTTCGGCGGTACCCAGGGCTTTTACCGCCATGAATCGCGCGAGATCGGCCTGCCGATGCGCTTCTCGGTGTACCAGCCGCCGCAGGCGCAGCACGGCCCGGTGCCGGTACTGTTCTACCTGGCCGGCCTGACCTGCACCGAAGAGACCTTCATGATCAAGGCCGGCGCCCAGCGCGTCGCCGCCCGCCACGGGATCATGCTGGTGGCGCCCGACACCAGCCCGCGCGGCGCCGGCATCGACGGCGAAACCGACAGCTGGGACTTCGGCGCAGGCGCCGGCTTCTACGTCGACGCCACCGAGGCGCCGTGGAGCGCGCACTACAGGATGTACAGCTACGTGGCGCACGAACTGCGCGAACTGGTGCTGGCGCAATTCCCGGCGCGCGCCGACCGCGTCGGCATCTTCGGCCATTCGATGGGCGGGCACGGCGCACTGACCATCGCGCTGAAGAACCCGAAGCTGTACCGGTCGGTGTCGGCGTTCGCGCCGATCGCCGCGCCGATGCAGTGCCCGTGGGGCGAAAAGGCGTTCTCCGGCTATCTCGGCGCCGACCGCGACAGCTGGCGGCAATACGACGCCAGCGAACTGATGCAGCGGCTGAAAGCGCCCTTCCCGCGCGGCATCCTGATCGATCAGGGCACCGACGACCAGTTCCTGGAAAAGCAGCTGCTGCCAGAGCGCTTCGAGGCCGCCTGCGCCGCCGCCGGCCAGCCGCTGACGCTGCGCCGCCAGCCCGGCTACGACCACGGCTATTACTTCATCTCGACCTTCATCGAGGATCACCTGGATTTCCACCAGCGGATCCTGGGCGGCTGAACGCTCCGCCGCCGCTAGACAGCTTGCGCCGTCCCGCTGCAACGGGACGGCGTTTTTTTTGGATGCGGGATTTTTCAGGCGGGGTGTGGCGCCGGTAATGCGGCATCGGCCTGCGCGGCCTGCAGCCGCAGCGCGAAATCGCCCTTGGTCAGTGCCTGCCGCGTCGCCAGCAAGCCTTCGATCAGCCGCTGGCAATGGCAGATCAGTTCGGGATGGGCGGCATCCGCCGGATGCAGGCCGAGCCGCACCAGCGGCCGCCCGGCCTGCAGCCGCGCCAGCAGGTCGTTGC
>JBATWJ010000322.1:0-4826 GCA_049672545.1 Burkholderiaceae bacterium | reverse complement strand
CTGGAGCGCTGGCTGGCGCCGTCCGGTACGGTGCCGCGCCCGGTCGCGGTCGCGCCCGGGGCGCCGTTCAACATCATCTATTCGTCCGGCACCACCGGCGCGCCCAAGGGCATCGTGCAGTCGCACGGCATGCGCTGGAGCTATGCCAAGCGCGCCGGCGGCCTGAACTACGGGCCGGACGCGGTGACGCTGATCTCGACGCCGCTGTATTCGAACACCACGCTGGTCAGCTTCTTCCCGACGCTGACCTTCGGCGGCACGGTGGTGCTGCTGTCGAAGTTCGACGCCGGCCGCTACCTGGAACTGGCGCAGCGGCACCGCGCCACCCATACCATGCTGGTGCCGGTGCAGTACCAGCGGCTGCTGGCGCATCCGGATTTCGACCGCACCGACCTGTCGGTGCTGCAGGCCAAGTTCTGCACCAGCGCGCCGTTCGCCGCCGCCTTGAAGGCCGAAGTGCTGCGGCGCTGGCCGGGCCGGCTGACCGAGTATTACGGCATGACCGAGGGCGGCGGCTCGTGCGAGCTGCGCGCCCATGAATTCCCGGACAAGCTGCATACGGTCGGCAAGCCGATCGAAGGCCACGACATCCGCCTGATCGGCGAGGACGGCCGCGAAGTGGCGACCGGCGAGATCGGCGAGGTGGTCGGCAGCTCGGCGACGATGATGAACGGCTACCACCGCGAACCGGCCAAGAGCGCCGAAGTGGAATGGCGCGATGCCGCCGGCAAGCGCTTCATCCGCACCGGCGACATGGGGCGCTTCGACGCCGACGGCTTCCTGACCTTGCTGGACCGCAAGAAGGACATGATCATTTCCGGCGGCTTCAACGTCTACGCCAGCGATCTCGAACATGAGCTGCGGCAACATCCGGCGGTGGAGGAGGCCGCCGTGATCGGCGTGCCGTCGGCCGCCTGGGGCGAAACGCCGGTCGCCTACGTGGTCGTGCGCGCCGGCGCCGGCATCGGCGAACAGGAATTGTTGACCTGGGTCAATAGCCGCGTCGGCAAGACGCAGCGGCTGGCAGGCCTGCATTTCATCGCGGAGCTGCCGCGCAGCCCGATCGGCAAGATCCTGAAGCGCGAATTGCGCGCCGCCTGGAGCGCGCCCGGCTGAAAAAACAGGGGATGCGCTCAAAAAAATGCCCCGGCCGAAGGCTGAGGCATTGAAACGGTACCCTTACGAGGAGGAGACATAGGTACCGAGGAGACATCGTCCAGGTTGGAAGCCTCGATCCGCAAATGGTTCGGCCGCTGGTCAAAAAATAATCAGTTCCCGCTGGAATCGCCGGCCGCCATGTCCGCACGTGCCTGGCGCAGAGCCTGTTGGAATTGACGGCAGGCGGCATCGATTTGTTCCGCTTCCTGCTGCAGAAACGCCATCGCGGCCGGATCGGTCGGCGCCGCTGCCAGCGCCGCATCGATCAGCGCCGTCAGCCGGTCTTGGGCCTGTGCCACGCATTGCTCGATACAAGCGGCGAATTCGCGGTGCAGGCGGGCGACCAGGGCGGCCCGGGCGCGCTCGTCCGGTGCCGGCTGCGCATCGAGAAGCAGGCACACGCCGCGCCAGGCGTCGGCCTGCAGCGCGCACAGTTGAGCGTCGCACTCGGCGACGCGGGCAAACAAATCGGGTGGGCAGGGCACGGCAACTTTCCGCTGGCTGGGATGAATCGGGAAAAAGGAAAGCCGGCGGCGCCGGCAGGATCGGATTCACGGGATTCGCGAGAACGTATTCTCCAGTCTAGAAAACGATCGGCGCATGTCAAGCCGCACCGCCGGCCGGCGGCGCCTTTCGGCGCACGCCCCGGCACACCCGAAGCCGCCCACCCCTCTATAATGGCCGGCTGTGCCTTGCGGCCCCGTCGGGGCGGCGCGCCATCTGGATCCGACCTGCTGACATGAGTACCGCCGCCGCTGCCGCCGCCCTGGCTTCCACCAATCCGCCGAACCGCTGGATCGCGGCGATGCCGCTGGTCTTCGTGGTGATCTGGAGCACCGGTTTCATCGTCGCCAAGTACGGCCTGCCCTACGCGCCGCCGCTGACCTTCCTGCTGCTGCGCTTCACCGGCGTGCTGGTGTTCCTGCTGCCGCTGGTGCTGCTGATGCGCGCGCCGTGGCCGGTCGGCCGCCTGCGCCACGTGGCGGTGGCCGGCATCCTGATCCAGGCCGGCTACCTGGCCGGCGTCTGGTGCGCGATCAAGCTCGGCATGCCGGCCGGGCTGTCGGCGCTGATCGTCGGCCTGCAGCCGATCCTGACCGCGTTCGCGGCGCCGATGGTCGGCGAATCGGTGCGCGGACGGCAGTGGATCGGCCTGCTGCTGGGGCTGGCCGGAGTCGGACTGGTGGTGGCCAACAAGATCGGCCTGTCCGGCTTGTCCGGCGTTGCGATCGGCCTGTGCGTGTTCGCGCTGCTGTCGATCACGCTCGGCACGCTGTACCAGAAGAAATACTGCCCGCATTTCGACTTGCGCACCGGCACCATCATCCAATTCGCAGCGTCGATCGCGGTGATTCTGCCGTTTGCGATCTGGTTCGAGCATCTGACGCCGGCGCTCGATACCGTGCAATGGACGCCGGAATTCATCGGCGCGCTGCTGTGGTCGGTGCTGGCGCTGTCGATCGGCGCGATCTTCCTGTTGTACGCGTTGATCCGCAGGAACGCCGCCACCAGCGTGGCCAGCCTCTTGTACCTGACGCCGCCGACTACGGCGTTGATGGCATGGTGGATGTTCGGCGAAGTATTCAGCCTGATCGGACTGGCCGGCATGGTGCTGGCGGTGGTCGGGGTGGCTTTTGTAGTGAGGAAATAAACGATGCGGGAACAAGCAAGCACGCGCGCCGACTACCGGCATTTCCATCCGATCACGACGCGCTGGATGGACAATGACGTCTACGGCCACGTCAACAACGTGGTCTACTACAGCTGGTTCGACACCGCGGTCAACCAGCTGCTGATCGCCAGCGGCGTGCTCGACGTCGAGCGCAGCCCGGTGATCGGGCTGGTGATCGAAACCCGCTGTACCTATTTTCAGGCGGTGTCGTTTCCGGAGCGGGTAACCGCCGGCGTCCGGGTCGCCCATCTGGGCAATTCCAGCGTGCGCTACGAAGTCGGCATCTTCCGCGAGGACGAACGGGCGGCGGCGGCGCAGGGGCACTTCGTGCATGTCTACGTCGACCGCGACAGCCGCCGGCCGGCGGCAGTACCGGCGCCAATGCGTGCCCTGCTGGAACCACTGCTGGTCGCGGCCAAGCAATGAGCATCGCCTTCCATTCCGAAAGGAAGCGGACCGTCCTGCTCGATCCGCGCCAGGACTTCGAACGCGCCGAGATCGAAAGCGAAATCCGTTTCGATCCGCTGACCGGCGACAGCGCGCGCATCTGCCACTTCACCGGCATGGCGCCGCAGGCGCCCGACATGGCGGAACTGGCCGGCACCACTCGCATCGGCTGCCCGTTCTGCCCGGAGCAGGTGAGCCGGGTGACGCCGCGCTTCACGCCGGAATTCCTGCAGGATTACACCGCCGACGGCAGCGCGGCGGTCGACGGCCGCCTGCAGCGCGGCGAGGCCACGCTGTTTCCCAATCTGTTTCCGTACGACGACATCTCGGCGGTCGCGGTGATGTCGCAGGCGCATTTCCTGGAGCCGGCGCGCCTGCCGGCGGCGGTGGTGGCCGACGCTATCAAGCTCGGGCGCGATTTCTTTGCGCATTGCGCGGCGCGCCGACTGGGTGCCGCCGATGGCTATGGCTTGCTGACCTGGAACTACCTGCCGGCGTCCGGCGGCTCGCAGATGCATCCGCACATGCAGGTGGCGCTGACTGGCCATCCGGGTAACCGGCTGGCGCGCGAACTGGCGGCCGAAAGCGCTTACCTGGCCCGACATGGACGCTGCCATGCGGCCGATCTGCTGGACGCCGAACGCGACGGTCCGCGCTGGCTGCTGGCCGACGATGCGGCGGCCTGGCTGGTGCCGTACGCGCCGACCGGGATCATGGGCGACGCCCAGGCGATCTTCCCCGGCAAGCGTCGTGTCACCGACCTGTCGGACGCCGACATCGACGCCTTCGCGGCGTCGCTGGCGCGCGTGGTCGCCGCCTTCGGCGCGCAGGGACTGGCCAGCTTCAACCTGACCTTCTTCCCCGATCGCGCCGGCGACGACAGCGGCCGCCACTGGCTGAATGCACGGCTGCTGCCGCGCCTGTACCTGAACAATGCGCTGCATGTGACCGACGCCTCGTACCTGCAACTGCTGCTGCAGGAATCGTTCTGCATGCGGTATCCGGAAGCGGTGGCGCAGCAACTGCGCGAACGGCTGGCGCCGGCCGCCGAGTGAGCCGGTGCGGCTACCTGGCCCGGTGTTGTTTATGTCGCACCAGGAAATAATGTAGTTGATCGGCGTTAATCAAGGATGTGGGCGGGCGTCCTAGAATCCGGTTTTCCCCAGCCTTCCTGCCGGATCGCCATGTTCGACGGATTTGAACGCGCCAGCGCGGTGCTGGACCAGGTGTCGATCCACTACCGCAGGAGCTGGAGCGGCGCCGACGCTGGCGATGTACGAGCAGACCTCGAGGGCGTTCGCGCGCGCCTACTCCCACTGGTTTTCCCGATCCAGCCGGCGTCGCTGCCGGAAGCGCGGATCGGTGCCAATCCGGAGTTCTACCTGCTGCGGAGGCTGGACGGCCGCCACGCCGGCTTGGCGCGGCATGTGCGAAGACTATCGGGCCTCGGCCACCATCGACCTCGAACATGACCGCGCCGACGTCGCCGCCGGCCGCAGGTTGGACATGCCGCCGCTGGCGCTGCGGGGCGCGCACGATGCGGTAGGGC
>JBATWJ010000321.1:0-2285 GCA_049672545.1 Burkholderiaceae bacterium | reverse complement strand
CGTCGGCCTGTGGGCGATGTTCGTCGGCGACCTGAGCGGCAGCCTGCTGGTGCTGGCGGCGATCAAGCTGGCGCTGGTATTCGTGCCGCGCCACCGCTAGGGCAAGCCGGCCGGGTTGGCGCGCGGGCAAAAAAAAACGGGCCGCGCTGGCGGCCCGTGGTATCGCTTGCGCGGATGCTTACTGCTTGCGTGCGCGCGCGGTGGTCTTTTCCGCTGCCTGGGTGAACTGGCTGGTGGCGGTGGCGACGTTGGCTTCGATCGTTTCCACCGCCTGCTTGGCGGTCTTGGTCAGTTGCTCGTAGCCGGCGCTGGCGTTGCCGATCATCGACTTCAGGATCGCGATCGCGTTCTCGGAACCGGCCGGCGCATTCTTGGTGACTTCGTCGATCAGCGTGTTGACCTTGCGGGTGGCTTCGGCGATCTGGACTTCGGTGGCCTTGGCGAACTCGGCCTGGGTGCTGGAAGCGATACCGGCCAGGTGGCGGCTGTAGGCAATCGCCTTCTCGGCGGTCGGCTGCGCCTGAGCGGCCGACAGCGCCAGGAATTCCTGCGCATCCTTGGCGCCCAGCAACTGGCGCGCGGTCGCCGACGATTCTTCCAGCGAGGCGCGGGCGGCGCTGATGTTGAGTTCGATGACCTTTTCGACGCCTTCGAAGGCCTTGACGGTCAGGCTGTTGAGCATCGCCAGCTGCGATTCCAGGTTGGCTTTGGTGGCGGCGGAAAACTGTTCGGGTACGGTAAACATGGTGTTTCTCCTAAGGAGGCGGACTATCGGGACGGCTCTCACACGCGGCCCAACCAGATATGGTGCGCCGCAACAAAAGCGATTTTAGTCCAATCGATGCCGATGTCAAGAGAAATTTGTGCGATGCACCAATTAATTTAATATAAATTTCCGGAAGGCAAAAAATGGCTCCGGACTGCCGCTTTTATGCCGCATAGGGCGCCCGGACGCCGCCCGCCGGGCGCCGTAAAACGCCGTGGCGGCGCTATCTTTCCGCCGCCAGTGCCGCCTGCACCGCTGGCCGCCATTCGATGCGCTTGAAGTATGCTTCGGTGCCGAGCCAGCGCGACAGGTCGAGCTCGAACGTCTGGCACCAGCGCAGGATCACGAACAGATAGGCGTCCGCCACTGTGAACTGGCTGCCGAGCAGGAAGCGGTCGTGGTCCAGCTGCGTCTCCAGGTAGTCAAAGCGAGAAATCAGCCGCTCCATCGCCAGCCGCTTGGCTTCCGGCGGCATGGCCGGGTTGAACAGCGGCGAAAAGCCCTTGTGCAGCTCGGTACCGATGAAGTTCAGCCATTCCATCAGCCGGTAGCGCTCCATGCTGCCGGCGGCCGGCGCCAGCCGCTTTTCCGGCACCAGGTCGGCCAGGTACTGCACCACCGCCGGGCCTTCGGTCAGCACCTGGCCGTCGTCCAGCGCCAGCGCCGGCACCGAACCTTTCGGGTTGACGGTGCGGTAGTCGGTGCCGGTGGCGGTCTGCTTGCTGCGCAGGTCGACCTTTTCGAGCTGGAACGGCAAGCCGGCTTCGCGCAGCACGATGTGCGGCGACAGCGAACAGGCGCCGGGGGCGAAATACAGTTTCATGGGTAGGACTCCATCGCAAGGAACGGGGAGAAATGCGCGGCGCCTGATGCGGCGCCGCGCGCGGACATGCTGGCAGGTCATGGTAGCGCAGCATTCATTATGCTGCGGTCGCACAGCGGCCGTGGCTGCGCGCGCCGCGACCCTGTGCCTATAATGATCCGGCCTCACTCCATTCACAAAAACTGGCGGAGACCCATGACTCACACCCATCTTCCGAGCTGGCCGGCCGGCTTGCCGCAACACCTGACCGCGCCCGAGACCAGCGTGTTCGCCAATCTCGAAATTAGCGCGCGCCGCTATCCGGAGCGGCCGGCGACCGTGTTCTACGACGCGATCCTGACCTACCGCCAGCTGCTGGCCGAGGTCGAGGCGCTGGCCGGCTACCTGCAACAGGCCTGCGGCGTGCAGCGCGGCGACCGCGTGCTGCTGGATATGCAGAACAGTCCGCAATTCGTGATCGCCTATTACGCGATCCTGCGCGCCGACGCGATGGTGGTGCCGGTCAATCCGATGCTGGTGACCGACGAGCTGCGCCACTACGTCGACGACAGCGGCGCCAAGGCGGCGATCGTGGCGCAGGAAGTGTTCGCGCGGCTGCGGCCGCTGGTCGGCACCACTTGCCTGGCGCACGCGGTGGTGGCCACCTATTCCGACTACCTGACCGCGCCGACCGAGCTGCCGGTGCCGGATTTCGTC
>JBATWJ010000320.1:0-5892 GCA_049672545.1 Burkholderiaceae bacterium | reverse complement strand
GAAATCTTCGGCATTCCGCTGCAAGCGCTGCTGGGTCAATTGTTGCTGGGGCTGGTGAATGGCTCGTTTTACGCGATGCTGTCGCTGGGCCTGGCGGTGATCTTTGGCCTGTTGAACGTGATCAACTTCGCGCATGGCGCGCTGTACATGATGGGGGCCTTCGCCGCCTGGATGGGGCTGACCTATTTCGGCTTGAGCTACTGGGTGATGCTGGTGGTCGCACCCCTGATCATCGGCGCCTTCGGCATCGTCATCGAGCGCGGCTTGCTGCGCTGGCTGTACAAGCTCGACCACCTGTACGGCCTCTTGCTGACGTTTGGCGTGACCTTGCTGTTGGAAGGGGTGTTCCGCTCGTTCTATGGCGTGTCCGGTCAGCCGTATTCGGTGCCGGAGGCGTTGTCCGGCGCCACCAACCTCGGCTTCATGATTCTGCCGAACTACCGCGCGTTCGTGGTCGCCGCCGCCATCGTGGTGTGCTTTGCCACCTGGTTCGTGATCGAAAAGACCAAGCTCGGCGCCTACCTGCGCGCCGGCACCGAAAACCCGAAGCTGGTCGAGGCGTTCGGCATCAACGTGCCGCTGATGGTCACCTTGACCTTCGGTTTCGGCGTCGCGCTGGCCGCGCTGGCCGGCGTGTTGGCCGCGCCGGTGATCCAGGTGTCGCCGCTGATGGGGTCGAATTTGATCATCGTGGTGTTTGCGGTGGTGGTGATCGGCGGCATGGGCTCGATCCTGGGGTCGATCGTCACCGGTCTGGGTTTGGGGGTGATCGAAGGCTTGACCCGGGTGTTTTACCCGGAAGCGTCGTCGACGGTGGTGTTCGTCATCATGGCGATCGTATTGATGATCCGGCCGGCGGGCCTGTTCGGCAAGGAGAAATAAACCATGAACAAACAAGTCGGCTACGGGATCGCCTTGATCCTGGCCCTGGCAGCGCCGCTGGTGCTGTACCCGGTGTTCTTGATGAAGCTCTTGTGCTTCGCGCTGTTCGCCTGCGCCTTCAACCTGCTGATCGGCTATACCGGATTATTGTCGTTCGGCCATGCCGCATTCTTTGGCTGGGCTGCCTATCTGACCGGCTATACGCTGGCGTCGCTGCACTGGCCGACCGAGCTGGGCTTGCTCGCCGGCACCGTCGCGGGCGCTGCGATCGGCCTGGTGATGGGCGCCCTGGCGATCCGCCGGCAAGGCATCTACTTCACGATGATCACCTTGGCGTTGGCGCAGATGCTGTACTTCGTCGCGCTGCAGGCGCCGCTGACCGGCGGCGAGGATGGCTTGCAGGGCGTGCCGCGCGGCACGCTGTTCGGACTGATCGATCTGGGCCACGACCTGGTGCTGTACTACGTGGTGCTGGCGATTTGCGTGGCCGGCTTTGCCTTGATCGTGCGCATCGTCCATTCGCCGTTCGGCCAGGTCTTGAAAGCCATCAAGGAAAACGAGCCGCGCGCCATTTCCCTGGGCTACCACGTCGACCGCTATAAACTGCTGGCGTTCGTGCTGTCCGCCGCGCTGTCCGGGCTGGCCGGGTCGACCAAGACGGTGGTGCTGGGCTTTGCCACCTTGACCGACGTGCACTGGTCGATGTCGGGGCTGGTGGTGCTGATGACCCTGGTCGGCGGCATGGGCACGCTGGCCGGGCCGATCGTCGGCGCGATCGTCATCGTCGCGCTGGAAAACCGGCTGGGCAACGTCGGCGACTTCCTCGCCAACACCACCAACATCGAATGGTTCAAGCAGATCGGCCAGTCGGTGACGATGGTGATCGGCGCGATCTTCATCGTTTGCGTGCTGGCGTTCCGCCGTGGCATCGTCGGTGAAATCCTGGCCAAGTGGGGCGGCAAGGGCAAGGCCGCCGGCTAGCCGGAGCGAACCCCGCCACCACCCATCACTGCCACACCACAAGGCCGGAGCGATCCGGCCTTTTTGTTGGGAAAACCGGACAGAAACCGGGAGTATGGGTTAAAACCGGGCAGAATGGCTCCGTCAGCGAAGATCAATATAGGGAGTATATGTCGCTATCGACTACTACATAGCAATTATAGGCAATCGCGACACCGACCTTCCGTTGAGAAAACATTCCTGCCGGTTCAGGCCTGCCGACCGTAAAATAGCCTAGCCGCCTGGCGCCGATGGCGCCATACCTTTTCCCGCATCGGCGCGCTGATTTCCATGCCATCCTGCGTGCTGGCCTCGTCCATAAGAATAAGTAATGCTTGATTATTTTCTCCTGTCGGCTGCCGCCTTCCTGGCTGGCCTGATCGACGCCGTCGTCGGCGGCGGCGGCCTGATCCAGATCCCGGCGCTGTTTTCGGTGATGCCGAATACCACCCCGGCCAGCCTGCTCGGCACCAACAAGGTGGCAAGCATCCTGGGCACCAGCGCGGCCGCCGTCAATTATGCGCGACGCGTGCGGATGGCCTGGAACACGGCCGCACCGGCGGCGCTGGCGGCTTTTGCGCTGGCCTTCGTCGGCGCCTATACCGTCACGCACATTCCGCCGGATTTCATGCGCCGGCTGTTGCCGTTCATCCTGGTGGCAGTGGCGATCTACACCTTTCGCAAGAAGGATTTCGGCAGCATCCATGCGCCGCTGCATGCGGGCACCCGGGAAAGGCTGTTCGCGATCCTGGTCGGCGGCGGCATCGGCTTTTATGACGGTTTCTTCGGACCGGGAACCGGCAGCTTCCTGGTGTTCGTGTTCGTACGCTTCTTCGGCTTCGACTTTTTGGGGGCGTCGGCGGTCGCCAAGGTGGTCAACGTCGCCTGCAATTTTGCCGCGCTGCTGTGGTTCGGCTACAGCGGCCACGTGCTGTGGCAACTGGGCTTGGCGATGGCGGTATTCAATATCGCCGGTTCGCTGGTGGGCAGTCGGCTGGCGATCCGGCATGGCAGTGCATTCGTCCGCAAAATATTTTTATTTGTGGTCAGTATCTTGATTCTGAAAACGGCTTATGATGCTTTTTTGAAATAATTTATAGAGCGATACTGTTTCACGTGGAACAGTACCCAGGATCGGACAATCATGGACGACGCCTGCATTTATCAGCGCACCGACAGCGGGCGCCAAGAAATCCATAACAAGACGCATGGCTTGACGCAGAGCGAGCGGGTGGCGCTACTGATGATCGATGGGGCAACGTCCTACCAGGCGCTGTCCCGCAAGCTGCTCGGGCTGACACCTCAAAGACTGGAACGTGCCCTGTTGAAGCTGGCGCAATTGGGTCTGGCGACGGAAATTCTGCTGCCCGAATCCGAGCCGAACAAGGACGCCTTTGCCCCCGAAGTGGTCGATTCATTCTTGCGACAAGATCCGCTCGACCCGGTGACGCTGATCCGGATGGATGGCGATATGGCAGACGAGGATTTATTGGTCACCCCGCCTCCGGCTCCATCGCTCCAGCCGGAAGTGTTCGATATGAACAGTTGGGCGGTAACCCGAACGTCCGATACGGTACGGGCACCGCGCCCGGCATCCTCTTCTGAAGCAAAGCAGGGCAGGTCGCCAAAAGCCCATCACGCTGATATTCATCCAAAGAAAGAGAGCCGGGCACGGATGACCCCTGCGCCGGTTACACCACGACAAGCTCGTTGGGAGTTCTGGTTGATCGGGTTGGGACTGGCCTTGATCGCGGTATCCATGCTGCGAGGCTATCTGCACTGACGAATGTTCCACGTGAAACATTCAGCGCCGACGAGGGCGGCAGTAAAAAACGCCTTATAATTCGCCCTCTGCTCACTGTCGCCCTGAGGCGCATCATGGTTTTCCCTGAAGAATTCGACGTTATAGTGGTTGGCGGCGGCCATGCCGGCACCGAAGCTGCGCTGGCGGCCGCCCGCATGGGACGCAAGACGCTATTGCTGACCCATAACATTGAAACCCTCGGCCAAATGTCCTGCAATCCGTCCATTGGCGGCATCGGCAAGGGGCATCTGGTAAGGGAGGTCGATGCGCTGGGCGGCGCAATGGCACTGGCGACCGATCATGCCGGCATCCAGTTCCGCATGCTGAATTCATCGAAAGGGCCGGCGGTGCGCGCCACGCGTGCGCAAGCCGACCGCATCCTGTACAAACAGGCGATCCGCGGGATGCTGGAAAATCAGCCGAACCTGTGGCTGTTCCAGCAGGCGGTGGATGACCTGATGGTGGAGGGCGAGCGCGTCACCGGCGCCGTCACGCAGATCGGCATCCGCTTTCGGGCGCGCGCGGTGGTGTTGACGGCCGGCACGTTTCTGGATGGGAAAATTCACGTCGGCCTGGATAACTATTCCGGCGGCCGCGCCGGCGATCCGCCGGCGATCTCGCTGGCGGCGCGTCTGCGCGAACTGAAGGAAGGGGGGCTCGGCATCGGCCGCCTGAAGACCGGCACGCCGCCGCGCATCGATGGCCGCAGCATCGATTTTTCGGTGATGGAAGAGCAGCCGGGCGATCTCGATCCGATCCCGGTGTTTTCAGTACGTGGTTCGGTGGCCATGCATCCGCGCCAGCTGCCGTGCTGGATTACGCACACCAACAGCCGCACGCACGACATCATCCGCTCCGGACTGGATCGCAGCCCGATGTACACCGGCAAGATCGAAGGCGTCGGGCCACGCTATTGCCCATCGGTCGAGGACAAGATCCATCGTTTCGCCGACAAGGCGTCGCACCAGATTTTCCTGGAGCCGGAAGGGCTGACCACCAACGAGTTCTATCCGAACGGGATCTCGACCAGCCTGCCATTCGATATCCAGCTCGGCCTGGTGCGCTCGATCCGCGGCCTGGAAAACGCGCACATCCTGCGCCCCGGCTATGCGATCGAATACGACTATTTCGACCCGCGCGGCCTGAAGGCATCGTTGGAAACCAAGGCGATCGACGGCCTGTTCTTCGCCGGCCAGATCAACGGCACCACCGGCTACGAGGAGGCGGCGGCACAGGGCCTGCTGGCCGGCATCAATGCTGCGCTGCAGGCGCAGGGCCGCGAGCCCTGGACACCGCGGCGCGACCAAGCCTACCTCGGCGTGCTGGTCGACGATCTGATCACGCAAGGCGTGCTGGAGCCGTATCGGATGTTCACCAGCCGCGCCGAATACCGGCTGTCGCTACGCGAAGACAATGCCGACCTGCGCCTGACCGAGATCGGCCGCCGCCTCGGCTGCGTCGGCGACGCGCAATGGGAACTGTTCGAGCGCAAGCGGGAAGCGGTGGCGCGCGAGCTGGAACGGCTCAAATCGACCTGGGTCAATCCCCGCATGCTGACCGTCGCTGAATCGGAACGCGTGCTGGGTAAAGCGATCGAGCGAGAGTATGCACTAGCCGACCTGCTGCGCCGGCCCGCCGTCGACTACGACGCGCTGATGAGCCTGACCGGCACCGACGGCCAGCCGCTGGCAGGGCCCGGCGTTGCCGAGCCGTTGGTCAAGGAGCAGGTCGAGATCCAAGTCAAGTACGCCGGCTATATCGATCGCCAGGCGCGCGAAATCGGTCGCAGCGAGCATTATGAAAACCTGAGGCTGCCGCCCGATTTTCCGTACATGTCGGTGGCGGCGCTGTCGATCGAGGTGCGGCAAAAGCTGGACCGCCAGCGGCCGCAGACGCTCGGCCAGGCATCGCGCATTTCCGGCGTCACGCCGGCCGCGATTTCGCTGCTGCTGATCCACTTGAAGAAGGGCGGCTACAAGGTGTCGCCGCCGCCGAGCGCCGGCGCCGACGCCGCGTGAGCGCGCCGATGGCAGCGTTCGACCGCGCCCACCTGGCCGAGCAGTTGACGCGCGGCGCGCAGGCGCTGCCGCTAGCGCTGTCGGCCGCACAAATCGAACGTCTGCTGGATTATCTGGCGCTGCTGGCGAAATGGAACGCGGTCTACAACCTGACCGCGGTGCGCGACCCGGCGCAGATGGTGACCCAGC
>JBATWJ010000319.1:0-5417 GCA_049672545.1 Burkholderiaceae bacterium | reverse complement strand
CCTTCAGCGGCGTCATCACCAGCGTGCCGCCGCGCAGGCTCTTGGCATTACCCATCGACGACACCGTGACGTCGAGCTGCTGTCCCGGCTGCGCGAACGGCGGCAGCGACGCCGTCACCATCACCGCCGCCACGTTCTTCAGCTGCATGCGGTTGGCCGCCGGCAGGTTCACGCCCATCTGCTGCAGCATGCTGATCACGCTCTGCACCGTGAACGGCGTCTGCGTGGTCTGGTCGCCGCTGCCGTCCAGCCCGACCACCAGCCCGTAGCCGACCAGCTGGTTCTGCCGCACGCCCTGGATGCTGGCCAGGTCCTTCAGGCGCTCCGCCTGCGACGCCGGCGCCGCCAGCAGGGCGGATGCGCACAGCGCCGCCAGCAGCAGTGCACGGCCGGCGGCGAAGGGTTTGTTGCGAGCCATTTCGATTCCTTCCGTTCAGTCTTTGCTACAGCGGCATCACGCTCAGGAAGAAGCGTGCCAGCGCGCTCATCATCTCGGCCTTGTCGATATTGGTGTTGGTGCGGTATTCGACGCGCGCATCGGCCACCTGGGTCGACGGCACGATATTGCCGGCAGCGACGTTGTCCGGGCTGATCACGCCGGAGAAGCGGATGTATTCGGTGCTCTTGTCGAGTGCGATCTGTTTCTCGCCGCTGACCACCAGGTTGCCGTTGGGCAGCACATCGACCACGGTGACGGTGATGGTGCCGGTGAAGTTGTTGTTGGAATTGACGCCGCCCTTGTCCTCGAACTTGCTGGCGGCGCTGCCGCCGAAGCCGAGGTTGTTGACCGTGCTGGCCGGCGCACCGAACAGCCTCGATACCGAGAAGCTGCTGCTGCCGGTCTTGCTGCCGCTGCTGTTGGCGCTCTTGCCGGCGGCGGTCTTTTCGACGATGGCGATGGTGATGATGTCGCCCACCATGCGCGCGCGCCGGTCCTCGAACAGCGGCCGGTAGGCCGCGCTCTGGAAGATCGCGCCGTTGGCGGCGGCCGGCACCGGCGCCGGCCTTGGACGCGCCGAGGTCGGCTGCATCACGATCGTCTCCGGCACGGTGGCGCAGCCGGCGGCGGCGAACAGGGCGGCGGCGAACGCCATGGACAGCAGGGTTTTCATGTCGGCTCCGGAGCGCGGGATCAGAGCTGCGACAGGCGCTGCAGCATCTGATCGGAAGTGGTGATCGCCTTGCTGTTGATTTCGTAGGCGCGCTGGGTCTGGATCATGTTGACCAGTTCCTCGACCACGTTCACGTTCGAGGTTTCGACGTACTTCTGCGCCAGCGTGCCGGTGCCGTTCTCGCCCGGCGTCTCGATGTTGGGCGTCCCCGAGGCGGCGGTTTCGATGTACAGGTTTTCGCCGCGGCTTTCCAGCCCGGCCGGGTTGATGAAGGTCGCCAGCTGCAGCGCGCCGATCTGCACCGGCTGCACCGCACCGGCCTGCGTCACCGAGACCGTGCCGTCGCGGCCGATGGTCAGCGAGGTGGCGCCGTCCGGGATCTGAATCGCCGGCTGCACCACGAAGCCGCTGGAAGTCACCAGCTGGCCCTGGTTATCGGTCTGAAACGAGCCGTCGCGCGTGTAGGCGGTGGTACCGTCCGGCAGCAGCACCTGGAAAAAGCCGGCGCCCTGGATCGCGACGTCCTTGTCGTTGCCGGTCTGCTGCAGGTTGCCCTGAGTGTGGATGCGCTCGGTCGCCACCGGCCGCACGCCGGTGCCGAGCTGCAGCCCGGATGGCAATTGCGTCTGCTGTGACGATTGCGCGCCGGGCTGGCGCAGCGTCTGGTACAGCAAATCCTCGAACACCGCGCGCGAGCGCTTGAAGCCGGCGGTGCTGACGTTGGCCAGGTTGTTCGAGATGACGTCCATCTGCGTCTGCTGCGCATCCAGACCGGTCTTCGAAATCCATAATGAGCGAATCATTGCTTTCTCCGTATCCGCGGCGCCGCGCTCGCGATCGAGCACCGCCCACAGAAGATTGTGCGCGCCATGCGCTTAACTCAAAGCCAGGAGCTGAGCCGCTTTATTGGCGTTGGTCTCGGCGTTCTGCATCAGTTTCATGTGCATGTCGAACTGGCGCGCCAGGCTGATCATGTTGACCATCGCGTCGACCACGTTGACATTGCTGCCTTCCAGCGTGCCGCCAATCAGCGCCACGTTGCCGTCGGCTTCCGCCTCGCCGCCGTCCTTCAGCCGGAACAGGCCGTCGCCGCCGCGCACCAGCGACGCCGGCGCCGGATTGACCAGCTTGATGCGCCCCAGCTCGTTGACCGCGTTCTTGTCGTTAGTGGTCGGCACCGCCGACACCGTACCGTCGCGCGCGATCTCGATCGCGGTGTCGGGCGGCACGCTGATCGGGCCGCCGTCGCCCAGCACCGGCAAGCCGTTCTGCGTCTGCAGCACACCGTTTTCCGACAGCTTCAGGCTGCCGTGGCGGGTATAGGCTTCCGAACCATCCTCCAGCTGTACCGCGAACCAGCCCTCGCCCTGCAATGCCACGTCCAGTTCGCGCCCGGTATGCTGCAGCGCGCCGGGCGTAAAGTCGCTGCCGGTGGTGGCATCGACCACGAAGGCGCGCGTCGGCAGTGCCGCACCCTGCACCGGCACCGCGCGAAAGGCATCGATCTGTGCCCGAAAGCCGGTGGTGTTGGCGTTGGCCAGGTTGTGAGACACCGTCGCCTGCTGCTCCAGGATGTGCTTGGCGCCGGTCATCGCGGTATAGATCAGGCGGTCCATGGTCGCTCTCCCACTCGTCTGTCGGCGCCTAGCGCAGGTTGGTCAGCGTCTGCATGATCTGGTCCTGGGTCTTGATGGTCTGCGCATTGGCCTGGTAGGCGCGCTGCGCGGTGATCATGTTGACCAGTTCGGCGGTCAGATCGACGTTGGAATCCTCGACCGCGTTCGATTGCAGCGTACCGAGCGTGCCGGTGTTCGGCGCGCCGGTCAGCGGCACGCCGGACGACACCGTCTCGCCCCACAGGTTGTTGCCGAGCGGCTGCAGGCCGTTCGGGTTGGCGAAGTTGGTCAGCGTGACCTGTCCCAAGAGCCAGGTCTGACCGTTGGTGTACTTGCCGAGCAGGCTGCCGTCGGGGCCGATGTCGAAGCCGGACAGGCGGCCCGACGCATAACCGTTCTGCGTCGCGGCGCTGCTGCCGAAGGTCGAGCCGTATTGCGTGGTACCAATGAAATCGACCGCCACCGTCTGCGGCGTGGTGGCGCCGCCGCCGATATCGAGCGTGAACGACCGTACCGCGCGCAGCGGTGGCGTACCTGGCGCGTCGGGAACCAGCACGCCGTCGGTGGTGAATTCGAAGGTGCCGATCGGCACCGGCGCGGCCGGCGGCGTATAGCCGACCGGGACGCCGTCGAGGGAAGCGAACATCGCCCATTCGCCATTCCCGGTGGCCGGTGGCACCGGGCCGGTCTTCACGTAATAGGTCTGCAGCGAATGGACATTGCCGAGGCTGTCGTAGACCGGCAGCGGCGTCGACCAGGCATAGGTGGCCGGGTCGTTCATGTCGAAATTGGCCGGGTCCAGCACCGTCGCGCGCGAATCCAGCGTCAGCACCATGCTGCCGCCGGTCGACGGCTTGGGCGGGATGTCCGCGGTATCGATGTGGATGTCGACCAGCTTGCCGGTGTCGAGCATCGGCAGGCCGGTGGCGGTGTTGAGCACCGTGCCGTAGCCGGTCAGCCGCGCGTAGCCCTCGCTCGGATTGACGATGTAGCCCTTGTCGTCGAGCTGGAACTGACCGTTGCGGCCGTACATCACGGCGCCGTTGTTGACCATGCGGAAGAAGCCGCCGCCCTTGATCGCGATGTCGAGCGGGTTGTTGCTGGAGCTGATGTTGCCCTGCGTGAACTGCTGCGACACGTTGGCGACGGTGACGCCGATCCCGGCGATCGAAGCGCCGGCGCCGTTCATCGAATTGGCGTACATGTCGGCGAACTGTGCCTGCCCCAGCTTGAAGCCGACCGTCCCCGAGTTGGCAACGTTGTTGCCGATGACTTCCAGATTCCTGGCCGCCGCGTTCAGACCGCTCAACCCCTGTTGAAAACTCATTTTTTCACTCCTGTTTCAAAGTCTTGCGCAAGGCTCGGATTTCAGATGATTTGCCGGATGTCGGCCAGACCGACGCTGCCCGCCAGCGGCAGGTTCAGCAGGACACCGCCCGGTCCGGTCGAAACGCTGGCGACCTGATCGAAGGCCAGCGCGGTCGCCGTCGCGCTCTGGCCGCCGCGGGTGGCGGTCACCTCGAAGGTGTACAGGCCGTTATCGAGCTGATTGCCGCCGTTGTCCGTACCGTCCCACAGCGCCGGCAGCGCACCGGCCTGCTGCGGCCCCAGATTGATCTGGCGCACCGCGTTGCCGTTGGCATCGCGGATCGTGACCTGGACATCGTCGACGGCACTGGCCAGCTCGATGCCGAACACGCCCTTGCCGTCATGCAGCGCCAGCGTCGAGCCCGGCACCAGCACGCCACGGCCGATCATGCTGGCCGCCTGCAGCGACTGGTTGGCCTGCTGGCTGGCCACCAGCGACGCCACCGTCGTGTTTAGCTTTTCGATGCCGGTCACGGTCGACAGCTGCGCCATCTGGCTGGTGACCTGCGCGTTGTCGAGCGGATTCAACGGATCCTGGTTCTTCATCTGCGTCACCAGCAGCTTCAGGAAGCGGTCCTGGGTCGCTGCCGCGTCGTCCACGGCGCCGCCGCTGGAGGCGGGGTTCATCGCCGCCAGCAGGCTCGGGGAGACCGTGTTGTTCTGTACCGTCGTCATCGAGGTATTCCTTCAGGTGATCGGCGCCGCCGGCGCCGGAAACCGGCCGCGCATCACTGGCCGATGGTCAGGGTCTTCAGCAGCATGGTCTTGGCTGCGTTCATGGTTTCGACGTTGGTCTGGTACGAGCGCGAGGCGGAAATCATGTTGACCATTTCCTCCACCGTGTTCACGTTCGGCATCGCCACGTAGCCGTTGGCATCGGCCAGCGGATGCTTGGGGTCGTATACCTGGCGCCCCGGCGCGGCGTCTTCGACCACCTGCTGCACCTTGACCCCGGAAGCGGCGGTGCCGGCCATCGGTACCGCCTCGAACACCACCTGCTTGGCCTTGTATACCTGGCCGTCGGAACTGGTGACGCTGTCGGCGTTGGCGAGGTTGCTGGCGACCGTGTTCAGACGCTGCGCCTGCGCACTCATGGCGGAGCCGGCGACGTTGAAGATATTGAATAGCGACATGCGTATGCTCCCGGATGTTGGCGCGGCGCTCAGCCCTGGATCGCCGCCAGCAGATTGCGGATCTGCATGCTGACCACCGTCAGCCCCGCCTCGTAGCGCAGCGCGTTGTCGGTGAACTGGTTGCGCTCGACGTCCATGTCGACGGTATTGCCGTCGACGTTGCCCTGCGCGATGCTGCGATACAGCAG
>JBATWJ010000318.1:0-2469 GCA_049672545.1 Burkholderiaceae bacterium | reverse complement strand
GAAGAAGCCGGCGCCGGCCCAGGGGATCAACCGATGAACCGCCCGCAATACATTCTGCTGCCGGCGTCTAGCCTGTTCATTGCCGCCAGCCTGGTGGTGGCGTTCGCGCTCAACCTGCTGCCGTGGGGGCGCTGGCTGTCGGTGCCGGATTTTGTGGCGCTGATCCTGGTGTTCTGGAGCATCCACCAGCCGCGCAAGGTCGGCATCGGCGTCGCCTTCTTCATGGGGCTGCTGATGGACGTGCACGATGCCAGCCTGCTCGGCGAAAACGCGCTGGCGTACACGCTGCTGTCGTATTTCGCGATCATGATCCACCGTCGCGTGCTGTGGTTCCCGATCGGCACCCAGGCGCTGCACGTGCTGCCGCTGCTGCTGTTGGCGCAGCTGGTGCAGCTGTTGATCCGGTTGATGGCCGGCGGCGCCTTCCCCGGCTGGCTGTATTTCGCCGAAAGCCTGCTGTCGACGGCGCTGTGGCCGTTGGTGACCTGGCTGTTGCTGGCGCCGCAGCGGCGCGCCGTCAACCGCGATGACACCCGCCCGCTGTGATGCCGCCGGCAATGACGGCGCCGGGTGCCTGATTCGAGCATGACCGACTTCAAGAATACCGAACGCGAGCTGTACCTGTTCCGCCTGCGGCTGTCGGCGGTGGCGCTGTTCGTGCTGCTGTGCTTCGGCCTGCTGGCGACGCGCTTCGTCTGGTTGCAGGTGGTGCGCCACGACCAGTACGCGGCGCAGGCCGAGGACAACCGGATTTCGGTGGTGCCGGTGGTGCCGAACCGCGGCCTGATCCTCGACCGCAACGGCGTGGTCCTGGCGCGCAACTATTCGGCCTACACGCTGGAAATCACGCCGTCCAAGCTCGACGGCAAGCTCGACGACGTGATCGACGAGCTGGCCACCCTGATCGAGATCACGCCGCGCCAGCGCCGCAATTTCCGGCGCCTGCTGGAGGATTCGCGCAAGTTCGAAAGCGTGCCGATCCGTACCCGCCTGTCCGACGAGGAGGTGGCGCGCTTCATCGCGCAGCGCTACCGCTTTCCCGGCGTCGAGGTCGAGGCGCGGCTGTTCCGCCAGTACCCGCTGGGCGAGGCGGCGTCGCACGTGATCGGCTACATCGGCCGGATCAGCGCGCGCGACGCCGAGCAGATCGAGCAGAGCGAGGACAGCGCCAACTACGCCGGCAGCAGCCACATCGGCAAGGAAGGCGTCGAAAAGAGTTATGAGAAATACCTGCACGGCACCACCGGCTACGAGGAGGTCGAAGTCACCGCCAGCGGCCGTGCGGTGCGCTCGCTGTCACGCACGCCGGCCACGCCCGGCCACAACCTGATCCTGTCGATCGACATCGAGCTGCAGAAGGTGGTCGAGCAGGCCTTCGGCGACCGCCGCGGCGCGCTGGTGGCGATCGAGCCGGCCACCGGCGACATCCTGGCCTATGTGTCGCGCCCCGGCTTCGACCCCAATCTGTTCATCGACGGCATCGATCAGCAGAGCTGGGACGAATTGAACAATTCGCCCGACAAACCGCTGGTCAATCGGCCGCTGTCGGGCGCCTATCCACCCGGTTCCACCTACAAGCCGTTCATGTCGCTGGCGGCGCTGGAGCTCGGCTTTCGCAGGCCGCAGGATGCGATCTCCGATCCAGGCTATTTCTGGCTCGGCAACCACAAATTCCGCGATGACAAGGAGGGCGGCCACGGCACGGTCGACATGTACAAGTCAATCGTGCACTCCTGCGACACCTATTACTACGTGCTGGCCAATGACATGGGGGTCGACCGGATCCACGATTTCATGAAGCCGTTCGGCTTCGGCCAGCTGACCGGCATCGACCTCGAGCACGAGCGCGCCGGCCTGTTGCCGTCGACCACCTGGAAGCGCAACGCGTACAGGAAGCCGGAGCAGAAGAAGTGGTTCGCCGGCGAGACGATCTCGCTCGGCATCGGCCAGGGCTACAACGCGTTCACGCCGCTGCAGCTGGCGCACGCGACCGCGATCCTGGCCAACAACGGCGTGGTGATGAAGCCGCACCTGGTGCAGGCGATCGAAGACCCGGAAACCCACCAGCGCACGCTGACGGTGCCGAAGGAAAGCTACCGCATCCCGCTGCAGCAGAAGAACATCGACATCATCAAGCACGCGATGGTCGGCGTCACGCTGGAGGGCACGTCGCGCCGGGTATTCGCCAATGCCGGCTACGAGTCGGCCGGCAAGACCGGCACCTCGCAGGTGATCGCGATCAAGAAGAACGAAAAATACGACGCCAGCAAGATCGACGCGCGCCACCACGACCACGCGCTGTACACCGCGTTCGCGCCGGTCGACCAGCCGCGCATCGCGATCGCGATCATCGTCGAGAACGGCGGCTTCGGCGCGCAGGCGGCGGCGCCGATCGTGCGCGCCGCGCTCGACTATTTCCTGCTCGGCAAGAAACCGGACGACCCGCCGGCGCCGCCGTCGCTGCAGGCG
>JBATWJ010000317.1:0-1736 GCA_049672545.1 Burkholderiaceae bacterium | reverse complement strand
CCTGGTCGCTGACGCTGCAGACGATCTGCGGCACCGGCCCCGGTTGCCGCCGCACCGCGCAGACGATGCGGGTGCCTGCCGCGCTGTAATTGATCGCGTTCGAAATCAGATTGATCAGCGCCCGTGTCATCAGCGCGCGGTCGACCCATGCCGGGGTATCGCCGTCGTCGAGCTCGGTTTGCAGCTGCACCTGCCGGTTTTGCGCCAGCGACCACATCTCGTCGGCGGCATCCAGCGCCAGATCGCGGAAATCCACTTCCTCGAGCCGGTATTCCTGCGACTCGGCGCGCGCCAGCTGCACGAAGTTGTCGGCCAGCCCGAGCGTCTTGCGCGACGCCCGTTCCACCCGCGCGAAGAATTCCTGCTGCGGCAGCGCCGACTCCGGTTCGCTCTGCAATTCCAGCAGCGCCAGGATCGAGGCCTGAGGCGAACGCATGTCATGCGACAGGAAACGCAACGTTTCGTCGCGGCTGCGCTCGGCGGCGCGCAGGTTGGAAATGTCGATCACGCTGACGATCCAGCCGGTCAGCAGGCCGTTGGCGGCGCGGCACGGGGCGCTTTTCAGCAGCAGGTCGCGGCCGTTGCGGTCCTGGGCGGCGACGCCGTTGGACAGCAGGCTGACCTGGGCCAGATCGAGCAGGTCGGGCCAGTCGAAGCGGTGGTTCGGACGGACGTCGATCGGCTGCGGCGTCGACAGCGCGGCGAACAACAGCGGCAGCGGCGCCGTCTCGCCGGCGTCGATGCCGAGCGTGGCCAGGTAGGCGTGCGCGTGGCGGTTGGCCAGCAGCAGGCGGCCGTCGGGAGCGGTCACCAGCGCGGCGTCGGGAAAGCTGTTGACGCTGTCGAACACGAACCGGCGCAGATCGCGTACCCGTCGTACCGCGCGTGCCATCGCCTGAATGCGCCGCTCCAGCAGGTCGGCCAGCGGTTTTTGCGCCGGTACCGGCGACTCCGGCAGCAAGTGCGGCTCCTGCTCCAGCCGCATGAATTCCTGGCCGAGGTAGGCAATCGCCGCCTCCAGCCGGCGCCAGCTCCACAGCGGCCAGCACAGGATCAGCGCCGCCAGCGCGGCGCCCGGCGCCAGCCACAGCCCGGCGCCGAGCGCCAGGCGACTGGCGACCAGCGTTGTCAGAATCAGCGTGGCGGTGACCAGCAACGACAGCCGCGGCGACAGCAGCGGATAGGCCAATAGCGCCAGCCATACCGGCAGGCAGCAGAACAGCGCGTTCTGCCAAGGTGCCGCGGCGCGCAGCGTGACGCCGTCGAGCAGGCTGGCCAGGATGTTGGCGTTGATCTCGATGCCGGCCATGGCGCCGGCCAGCCCCGATACCGGGGTTGGATAGGAATCGGCCATGCCGACCGCGGTGGCGCCGATCAGCACATACTTGCCGGCGAAGAACTGCGGCGGTACCTCGCCGCGCAGCACCGACACGTACGGCACCGACCGGAAATGGCCGCTGCCGCCGGCGTACGGAATCAGCGCCGGCATGTCGCTGTGCCAGGAACCCGTATCCGCCGAGGTGGACGCCGTTGTCGCGCAGCCCGGGACCGGCGCGCGCGGCAGCGGCGCCAGCATCGCCAGTGCGAAATGCGGATGCCCGATGCTGCCCTTGCCGGCATGCGCGAAATAGCTGCGCAAGACACCGTCGCTGTCCAGCTGCAGGTTGATGTGGCCGAGTGCGCCGGCACCGCACGCCAGCTCCGGGATCGGCGGCGCCGGCACTAGGCCGCCGCCG